>CAMPAT010000108.1 GCA_946633275.1 uncultured Clostridia bacterium | reverse complement strand
GCGTCAACGGAATTATCGAGCATTTCCTTAACAATCGACGAGGGGCGCTCAACAACCTCGCCCGCCGCGATAAGCTGATATACTTCTTTTGGTAAAATATTAATTTCAGGCAAGGTTTCGCCCCCTTTGTCAGTAAACTGAAAATGTGCAGAAGAAAAAGCAAAAGTTCATACACGAACAGAGTCCGTCGCTTAATTCACATTTCTAAACGAGTTATATTTCCTCTGCTTTCTTCTTGAGGTCGTACAGAGTCTGCATAGCCTCAATCGGCGTGAGCGTATTAACGTCAACCGCCTTGATAAGTTCAATCAAATCGTTAGTTGAATTAGTCTTGAAATTGTACTGAATATCTTCGCTCTCTTCAACGACGCTGTCCTCAGCCTTGAACTCGATTTCAATTTTATTCGACTCAAGTTCCTTCAGTATAACCTTCGCGCGCTTAATTACGCTGGGCGGAAGTCCTGCGAGCTTTGCAACTTCAATACCGAAGCTCTGGTCTGCGCCGCCTCGGACAATCCTGCGAAGGAAAGTTATATCGTCGCCGCGTTTCTTAACGGCTATTGAATAGTTGTTAACGCCGTCGAGCATTCCCTCCATAGCCGTAAGCTCATGGTAATGGGTCGCGAAGAGCGTTTTTGCGCCGAGCGTCTTTTTCTTGACGGTATATTCAAGTACCGCGCGTGCAATACTCATACCGTCGAAAGTCGAAGTACCCCGTCCGATTTCATCGAGAATAATGAGCGAATTTTCCGTCGCATTTTTTAGGATAGTCGACACCTCGTTCATCTCGACCATAAATGTGGACTGCCCCGTTGCGAGGTCGTCCGACGCGCCGACGCGTGTAAAAATCGCGTCAACAACGGAAACCCTCGCGCTCTTAGCAGGAACAAACGAGCCGATTTGCGCGAGCAGAACAATCAGAGCTGTCTGACGCATATAAGTCGACTTACCGGCCATATTCGGACCCGTAATAATTGAACAGCGATTTTTGTCGCAGTCAAGAAGCGTGTCGTTAGGAACAAACACGGAGCTCTCGAGCAGAGTTTCCACAACGGGATGTCTGCCCTCTTTAATATCAATTACTCCGTCGGTTGTGATTTGAGGCGCGCAATAGTTATTAACCGATGCAACTTCAGCAAGCGAAGCGAGCGTATCAAGCGTTGCAATCGCTCTCGCAGTTTTCTGAATTCTTAACGCTTCGCCGGCAAGCTGAGTACGCACGGCGCAGAACACTTCATACTCGAGAGAGACGAGCCTTTCTCTTGCTCCGAGAACCTTGCCCTCTAAATCCTTAAGCTCCTGAGTAATAAACCTCTCGCAATTAGTGAGAGTCTGTTTTCTTATGTAATCCTCGGGTACCATATCCTTATAGGAATTAGTAACCTCGATAAAATAGCCGAACACCTTGTTATACGAAACACGGAGCTTCGGTATTCCCGTACGCTCCTTTTCCCGCGCTTCAATATCAGCGAGGAGCGACGCGCCGCCGTCGACGATATCTCTAAGCTCATCAATCTCGGAATTAAAGCCTTCTCTGATTAATCCGCCTTCCCTAACGGAGAACGGAGGCTCGTCGACGATTGAAAGCGAAATAAGCTCCTTAACATCATCGAGCAAATCAATCTCGCTATACACTCCTTTAAGGAGCGCCGACGAAGACTTACTCAGCATATCCTTAATCTGAGGGAGAGGCTGAATTGCCGACAGGAGCGACCTGAGCTCCTTCGCGTTTGCTGTTGAATACGCAATACGCGAAAGCAGGCGTTCCATATCCTTAATACCTGACAATTCTTCGCGGATTTTATCGCGGAGAAGCGAGTCGTCATAAAGCTCGGCGACAGCATTCTGGCGCTTAGTAATCTTCGACACGTTAACGAGCGGCCTTTCAAGCCAGTCGCGAAGCATTCGCTTACCCATAGCGGTCTTTGTGTTATCAATAACCCAAAGAAGCGAATGTCTCTTCTCGCCGGTCATCATAGAGCGCGTCAGTTCAAGATTGCGCCTTGCGCTTATGTCAAGCGACATAAAATCTTCATTTTCGTAAAACTCAATTTCGCCCGGAGTTTCAAGCTCGTCCGTTTTCTGAGTTTCGCGCAGATACGCGATAACTGCGCCGAGCGCGCACACAGCAGCCTTGCTGTGTCCGATACCGAGGGAAGAAATTTCCTCGCGCTTCATAGTCGAGAGTATCAGCTCGGTAGCCGAATCGAAGTCAAAGTATTTTTCGTCACCCGTTTCAACCGAAGCGGAAAGTCTTGTATCGGCAAACTTCGTAACGTCGTCAAAAGACGAAGCGCCCGAATTCACTATAATCTCCTTAGGTGAATAAGTCGACAGCTGGTCAATAATCTTGCTCTGCACATCGTCGCCCGAGGCAACAGTTATTTTAAACTCACCCGTTGAAACGTCGGCAAAGCAGAGTCCCGTTTCGTTTGTCTGTCTGCAAATTGCGCAGAGGTAGTTGTTTACCCCGTCGTCAAGCAAAGCGCTGTCGAGCACCGTGCCGGGAGTAATAACGCGGATAACCTCGCGCTTAACAATCCCCTTCGCTGCCTTAGGGTCTTCGACCTGCTCACATATCGCAACCTTGTATCCGCGCGACACGAGGCGCGCGATATAACCGTCTGCGCTGTGGAACGGAACGCCGCACATCGGCGCGCGTTCCTCCCGGCCGCAGTCGCGTCCCGTGAGCACAAGGTCAAGTTCTTTGGCGGCGGTTTTTGCGTCGTCAAAAAACATCTCGTAAAAATCGCCGAGGCGGAAAAACAAAATTACGCCCGGATATTCTTTTTTTATCAAAAAGTACTGCTGCATCATAGGAGACAGCTCGCCTTTTTTAGCCATTTTGTTATCCTCCTCAATAATATTTATCCCGATTGCCTCCCTTGCAAAAAGAAGGTAGCTGCGAAAAATGAGCAGACGAAGAGGCAGTCGTTGTTGCTACATAGTGTTAAATGCAACTAACCCCCTCTGTCGCTTCACTCAGACAATCTTAGTGACAGCCGCCGCAGGTTGAGCAGTCGTGAGTGCAGTTCTCATCAGGCTCGGGAAGCTCGCAGGTTTCAGGGTCCTGACCGTCGAAGAAAAGACCAATCATACCGCTGATGTACTGCGCCATCTGCTCCATCTCAGAAGCGGCAACGGAATAGTTCATCATATTTGCGCCCTGCATAATTTCATTGTAAAGTCCCTGGTACTGAGTCTGAAGCTCTGTAATTCTGTCCTTATCGGCTTCCTCGCCCTTCTGCATTTCCTGCTGGAACTTAAGCGACATAAGCTGGAGCTCCTGCATCTGCTTCTGAAGCTCCTCGTCAGCGTCGTTAGCCTTGGCGCAAGCCTGAAGCTTGATAAAACGCTCGTCCTTCTGAATTTCTTTACCAAGTTCTCTGAGAACTGATTCTAAACTCATAATAAATTTCTCCTTGTTATTATTATAATTTTTCAATTTCGCCCTTCATAACGAAGGTGAGCGGCTCGGTTACCTTTAAATTCTGGAAAGTACCGATTAGTCTTTCGCCGCCTTCAAATTCTATAATCAAATTGCCGTCTGTTCTCGCGGCAAGATAATTATCGCCGAGTTTGCCTTTGCCGAATACGAAGCACTTGAAGGTTTTGCCCGTATGCAGTTTCATCTGCTCTGCGGAGATTTTCTCCTGCGCCTCAAGTATTTCGGCAAGCCATTTTGCCTTGTCGTCGTGACTTACGGGGTCGTCCATCTCCGCTGCAGGAGTACCTACCCTCGGGGAGTAGATAAACGTAAACAGTCCCGTCGCCTTTACTTCCTTAACAAGCGACAAAGTGTCGAGGAATTCCTCGTACGTTTCACCCGGGAAGCCCACGATGATATCGCTCGTTATCGAGAGCTCATCTCCCATAAGCTCCTTCGCGTAATTAATAAGTGAAAGATATTTTTCGCGCGTATAGCCTCTGTTCATAGCGGCGAGGACTCTGTCGTTTCCGCTCTGAAACGGAAGATGAAGATGAGTCGCAACCTTGTCGCACTCCGCCATAGTTTCAAGCAGCTCGCGCGTACAATCTTTCGGGTGGCTCGTCATAAAGCGTATGCGAAAGTCGCCGTCAAGTTCGTTGAGCGTTCTGAGCAGCTGCGAAAAAGTCACCCTCGGCTCTAAGTCCTTGCCGTAAGAATTGACGTTCTGACCGAGGAGTGTTATCTCCTTATAGCCGTCTGCAACAAGTTCCCTGAACTCTCTGACAATATCGTCGACCTGCCTGCTGCGTTCCCTTCCTCTG
>CAMPAT010000107.1 GCA_946633275.1 uncultured Clostridia bacterium | reverse complement strand
GCGGTGTTTTCCGTTCCTCTGAATACAACGAATTTGTCGTATAAAAATTCCGTGACTAAATTCGTGCCCATTGAGCAGGCAAGAACTATGTAGTAAATTGCCGCCGTGTCTGCGTATTTCGTGGTGAAATAGTTGCCGAGCAAGGTCGACACGGGTGTGAACACTGCGTAAAACGCGAGCACCTTAAGCATTGCAATCGGAACGTTTGTCGCCGATTTGAAGGTGAACTTTCTGTTGAACGTGAAGTTCCACAGCACCGACAAAAGCAGCGCTATCAGATACATCGGGCCGTATTCGTTTTTCATTATTTTTGCAAAGCCTTCGCTTGAAGCCATCGCGTTTTGAATAAACGGAAGCTTGATTACAAACTCGTTTAAAACAGTAAAGGTTACCGCCTGAATTATTCCTGCCGAAGCGGAGAATAAAACGAATTTTATAAACTGAAAAATGCTTTGATTTTTGCTTTGTGTATTTGCCATTTTTCCTGCCTTCTTATTTGATAATATCGTGTTCGTGAATGTAGTTTACTACTTCGTCAACAGTTGTGAAGGCGAGCGCTACCGTCGTATCAGCCGCGCCGTAGTAAATTGCGATTTTGCCGCTCTCTGCGTCAGCAAGCGCTGAGCAAGGGAAGACTACGTTCGGCACGTCGCCGACTGTTTCATAAAGCTCGTGAGGAGCAAGCAGGAAGCTGTCTGCTCTGTGAAGAACCTTCCACGGCTCGTCTCTGTCGAGAATTGCTGCGCCCATACTGTACGTGAAACCGTTACAGCTTGTGAGTACGCCGTGATAGAAGAGAAGCCAGCCCTCGTCAATTTCAATCGGGGTCGGACCTGCGCCGATTTTCGTTTTCTCCCAGAACTGCTCCGGTTTCATTACGAATCTGTATTTTCCCCAGTATTCAAGGTCCTTGCTTCTTTCGATGAAAATGTCTCCGTACGGAGTATGTCCTCTGTCGCACGGACGGACGAGGAGCATATATTCGCCGTTAATCTTCTTCGGGAAGAGTACACCGTTTCGCGCAACGGGATAAGTTGCGTCTTCGAGCTGCTCCCACGTCTTGAAATCTTCGCTTACTGCAATTCCGATAGTGGTGCCGTTCGGGGTAAGATTAACCCATGAGAGATAGTATTTTCCATCGATTTCGCAGAGTCTCGGGTCATATCCGTTGAAAATTACCTTGTCGTCGAGCTCCCAATGGATTGCGTCCTTGCTGTAGCCAGTTACGATTGTGTGATATCTCGTAACGTCGTCGACGCGGAACACGCCTGCAAAACCGTCGCCGTAAGGAACGACTGCGGAATTGAAGATACTGTTTGCGCGGTAGAGATTATCACGCGTGATAATCGGGTTCGCGTCGTATCTCCATACGGGATATCTGTATCCCTCAGGCTTGTCCTGCCACGGAATGTTTTTGATTACGTCGCCAATAATTTTTGCCATATTATTGTCCTCCTGAACCAGCACTTATGATAAGTGTTATTTGATTTTTATCTGTATTGTATGCTCGCCTGACGGAGCTGTTATACCGATTAAGCCGGCGCCGTTTTCGTACTTCTCGATAACGGAGTGCTTAACGCCTCCGATTACTTCAAAATCGCTGTGAGCGTATATGATACTCTCGCCCTCTTCTTTCGCGGAGAAGCAGAGAGTGAAGATATTATCTTTTCTGTCGTAGCCGTAGCTGATTATGTCGCCTGCGACTGCGACGGGATGAGTCCTGCACAGCATTTCCATCAGCGGAGCGTCGAGGTCGTCGCCATGATAATCCCAGTACGCCTGGCTCCATTGTCTCTCGTCGAAGTAGTCGAGAAGCTCGTATGCGTGCGGGAACCACGATGTGTCCTTATTGTCGCTGCAGCCGCCCCATTCGCCTACGACGACGGGAACCTGCAGACGAAGCTGAGTGTTGTGCATTTCGTCAAAGAAGGCTTTGACTCTGTCCGCGTTCGCGTATTTATAAAGCGGAGTGTCAACTGCGAAGTCGTAAGAATGAGGACCGAAGCATTGATTTTTCTCGCGCACTCCGTTTACCGTTATCGGCGGCGCGGACTGGCTCACGCCGCTGTTGCAGATATAGCATTGCTCCATCATAATTATGCCGTTTTGCGTTATTTCTCTTATCGCGGCTGTTGTTTTATTGAGGAACGGCGAGTATTTGTTGACGTCGAACTTCGCCTCGAGCGCGTCAACGTGGCTCACGATATCTCTTATTACATTTCCGCCTATGCAGTCGAGCATAGTGCGCGTGTCGCGCTTAATGGCGGACTTGAGGAGCCTGCCTGTCTTGATTTTACTGTTGAAGAGAACTGCCTTTGCCACATTGCCGATGAGCTTGCGGAACATCTTTTTGCTTTCGGAGCCCGGGAACGGCTCGTTCATAAGGTCAAAGCCGAAGAGCGCAGGGCTGTCGCCGTAGCGCTTTGCGAGCATTTGCCAGAGGTCGCAGTATCTGTCCTGCAGTCCCTTGCCTTCTACGGGGTCGTTGTTCCAGAAGTGGTCGAAGGATTTATGTACCCATTTTCCGAAGAAGTATCCGTCCGCCCACACAAAAATCGGCATTCTCGGCTTTGCGCCGTCGGTGATTACCGCCCATTGCGGAGCGCCGTCGCCTACGCTCAGGCCGTCGTTACCCGAGTATAAATCCTGGTGCATATCAAGCAGGATATATACCCCGTATTTCTCGGCGAGCGCAAAAATTCCGTCGAGCGACTGAAGATAGCTCTCGTTATATTCTTCCATTTTCGGCTCGAGATTCTGCCACGTTACGGCAAGCCTGATGAAATCAAAGCCGCGCGCCCTGAATTTCCTGAAGAATTCTTCGTCGAGCTTGTATCTGAATTCGCTCTGGTCGCGGAGCTTGTCGTCGATATTCATACCGTTGAAGAGTCTTGTTCTTCCGTTCTCGTCGACGAATCTCAGCTGATTTGTGATGATTTTTTCCATATTTTACTCTCCTGTACAAATGTATTATAAACTAACTGCAGATTGAATTCAACACATAAACAGTATTTATTTTTTTATCAGCGGGAGTTCAAAAGTTGAATATTCGCCCGTTTTATTGTACAATAGTATTGTTAATTCGATAACAAACTTTCACTTAAAGGAGAAAATTATGTTAGGAAACTTCAGTTATCACAACCCGACAAAGTTATATTTCGGCGAGAATTCGCTCGATTATCTCAATGAAGAGCTGCCGAAATACGGCAAGACTGTTCAGCTCATTTACGGCGGAGGCTCTGTAAAGAAGAACGGTATTTATGACGCTATTGTCGCGATTCTCGAGAAAAACGGCAAGACTGTCGTCGAGGACGGCGGCGTAATGCCGAACCCGACTGTTGAAAAACTGCGCGAGGGCGTAAAAATCGCGAGGGAGAATAATGTCGACCTCCTTCTTGCAGTTGGCGGCGGCTCCTGCTGCGACTATGCGAAGGCGGTTTCCGTTTCCGTGAACTGCGACGACGACCCGTGGGAGAAGTATTATATCCGTTTTGAAGAGCCGACTTGCGAAATCGTACCTGTTGCCTGCGTGCTTACTATGGCGGGAACAGGCTCGGAGATGAACGGAGGCGCAGTTATCACCAACCACGCCCAGAAGCTCAAAATCGGTCACGTTTTCGGCGACGAGGTAATGCCGAAATTCTCTATCCTTAACCCGAAATTCACTATGTCGCTCCCGAAAAGACAAATGGTTGCAGGCATTTACGATATTTTTAACCATATCTGTGAGCAGTATTTCTCGGGTGAGGATGATAACACGAGCGATTACATCGCAGAGGCGCTGATGAAATCGGTTATTAAGAGCTCTCTCATCGCTGTCGAGAAGCCCGATGATTATGAGGCGCGTTCAAACATTATGTGGACTGCGACGTGGGCGCTAAACACCCTCATTTCGCGAGGCAAGACGACGGACTGGATGGTGCATATGCTCGGCCAGGCTGCCGGTGCATATACAGACGCGACCCACGGTATGACTCTTGCGGCAGTTTCACTCCCGTATTACAGATATATTATGCCGTACGGACTTAAGAAATTTGTGCGCTTTGCAGAAGAGGTATGGGGCGTATGCGGCGACGGAAAAACTGACGAGGAAATCGCCCTTGCAGGTCTTGACGCGATGAAGGCGTGGATGGAGAAACTCGGTGTTTCGCTTTCACTTTCCGAGCTCGGCGCGACGGAAGATATGATTGAAGGTATTGCTGACGCTACTATTATTCTCGACGGCGGATATAAGGTGCTCAGCCGCGACGAAGTTGTTGCAATTCTTAAGCAGAGTATGACAAATCCGAAACCGGTTTAAAATGGCAGATTTGCCTTATCTCTGCGTTAAGAATACTCGAAATAC
>CAMPAT010000106.1 GCA_946633275.1 uncultured Clostridia bacterium | reverse complement strand
AGCGTGATATAAGGGTTATCCCACTCGCCGGTAACGCCCATTCTTCTGAAGCTCTTGCGCTGAATGTCAATATATCCGAGGGCTGTGTCGCGGCAGATTTTACGAAGCTCAAGGTCTGAGATGTTGCTCTCAGCAGTAATGCCTGCCTGTTTACGCGCAGCGAGCTCCGTCGGAAGACCGTGGGTATCCCAGCCCGGTACGTACGGAGACTGGAAGCCCGTCATATTCTTGTAGCGGACGATGAAGTCCTTAAGAGTTTTGTTGAGTGCGTGACCGATATGAATATCGCCGTTTGCATACGGAGGGCCGTCGTGAAGAAGGAACATAGGTTTGCCTTCATTCGCTTTCATAAGCTCTTCGTACTGCTTGTTCTCCTCCCAAGCCTTAAGGAATTCAGGCTCGCGCTGAGGGAGCGACGCTCTCATAGGAAATTCGGTCTGCGGTAAATTTAATGTCTTGTTATAATCCATTGGTTTATTGTGCTCCTTTGGTTTGTTTATATGTAAATAAATTATTTCTTCTTTTTGCCGAAGAAGCCCTTGAATTTCGGGTCGTCCTCGTCTTCGTCATCCTCGGGCGGCACGAGCGAGATAGTCTGGGTTCTGTCGCCGTGAGCGTCCTCGGTCTTAACATTAAAATATGACTCAAAAGGAAGGTCGCCGTCCGTATCGAAAAGCGACTTTTCCTCGGCAGTTTCCATCTGAGGCTCCTCTGTAATTTCAGGAACGTTAAAGGCTGATTCGTCAATCGGAGTTACGGAATTCTGCGAAAAAGCTTCAACTGCCTTCATCGGGTCGGCAGGTGTTTCCTCGACTTTCTCAATTTCTTCATCCGTGATGATTTCAAAATCATCAGCATCGCTTATCGGCTCTTCCTCAGAAGTATCTTCAGTCTCTTCAACTGTTTCCTCGGCAGTAACTACCTCTGCGATTTCCTGCTGGATTTCCTCTTCCGCAATTTCCTCAACTTCCTCAATTGTAATAGCCTCGGGGATTGCGTTTTCCATCTCGTCCATTTCGTTTACGAGAGAGTCAACCTCGCTCTGAATTGCCTCTACTTCCTCTTCGCTCTTCTTATCTGTATCGAGCTTAGCGCTCTTAAGTTCTTCAAGCTGGCGGATATAAAGTGCAGATACGTTTGCGATAAATTCCTGAGCGTTGTCCTTAAGAGAAGCAGTAAGGGTTTCGTAAGCCTCTTTTTCTTCCTTTGACTTTGTGATAAGGTCATCGGAAATCTCTTTTGCCTGGTCGAGAATATTCTGTGCAACAATTTTTGATGAGTTTATTGCTTCATTCGCTTTATTCTCTGCGTCTGCGGTGAGGGCGTCTGCCTCCTCCTTCTTCTGTTTAACGATAGCAGCCGCATATTCTCTCGCCTCACGCACAAGCTTTTCGGCGCTTGCGTTTGCCTCGTCAACGGTAGTCTTCGCAGTAGCCTCGCTGTTGCTGATAAGCTCAGCTGCAGACTCGCTCGACTCCTTCTTAATCTTGTCTGCCATCTTCTGAGCAGTAATGAGTGCGCTCTTAATTGAGTCCTCCTCTGCTCTGTACTCTTCTATCTTAGAAGCAAGAAACTCCATTTTGCGGTAAAGCTCCTTGTTCTCGTTAGTGTAGGCGTCTATTGTATCAGCCGCAGCGTTAATAGTAGCGTTTACTTCATCAACGCTGTAGCCGTCGCCCGTTTTGGTGAGCTTAACGTTTCTTAAATCATTTGCACTTATCATAATATTCTCTTCCTCCAAAATATGTTATATTACATAAACATTCCGTTATTTTCAAGCTCGTCGATAAGGTCGCCCATAACATCAACATTATAAGGAGTGATGATATAAGTTGAATTTGCAACGCGCTTAATCTGACCGTTATTTGCATAAGCAACGCCTGAAAGGAAATCAAGCAGGCGGCGTGCAACGTCGCGGTTAGTGCTTTCCAGATTGAGCACTACGGTGCGGCGCTCGTTGAGGTTATCCGCAATAGCGGCAGCTTCCTCATATCTTTCCGGCTTAACGAGCACAACCTGAAGCTGTGCGGTAGTATGAATATTAACGACCTTGTCGTTCTTCTGACGTCTTACGGGGCGTTCCGTAATGCGTT
This sequence comes from uncultured Clostridia bacterium, assembly GCA_946633275.1. GTDB lineage: Bacteria > Bacillota > Clostridia > Oscillospirales > Acutalibacteraceae > Eubacterium_R. Next base: position 2,253 of record CAMPAT010000106.1, on the reverse strand, counting down.
CCTCTCTCTCGTAAGATGACGGAGGCGCAATCTCGCGCTCTCTTTCACGGCGTGAGCTGCGTGACGCGCTGTTAAATGAAGCTGCGTCGTCATAGTACTCGTCAAAATCGTCATCGTCCGTCTCAGTAATAATGTCCTTAACCTTGTCTAAAAATCCCATCTTTTCTACCTCACTGAATTAAAAATATTTGCGTGCTCCGAAAATTGCAGAGCCTACTCTTACTATATTTGAACCCTCAAGAATTGCAGCTTCATAATCGCCGCTCATTCCCATAGAGAGGATTTCCATATTAACATTCCTGATATCCTTACCTTTAAGGTTCTCAAACAAACTGTGAACCTCGCTGAAATACTTGCGAACCTCGTTTTCGTCGCAAATCGGCGGAATAGTCATAAGCCCTCTGACTTTTATCCTATCAAGCTCGGCAATTTGGAAGAGCAGCTCCTCGAGCTGTTCTGCAAATATTCCGCTCTTCGAGTCCTCGCGCCCGACGTTAACCTCAACAAGTACGTTTGTATCTGTTCCGATTTTCGCTGACTGTTTTGATATCTCACGCGCGAGCTTGATGGAGTCAACCGACTCTATCATATCAACCTCGCCGACAATCTGGCGCACCTTGTTAGTCTGGAGATGTCCTATCAGGTGACGCTCAACGCCGTCAAGGTGAAGCGCGTCCTTTTTTCCGAGATATTCCTGCACCCTGTTTTCGCCGATTAAATCAGCGCCTAAGTCAAGAACAGGATTAATATACTCGGCTTCAACAGTCTTCGTAACGCACATCAGCCTTACGTCGTCAGGACTTCTCCCCGCCTTTAAAGCGGCTTCCTCGACCTGCGATTTTACTCGCTTGTAGTTATCAATCGTATTTTGTATTCGTTTTTCATCAGGTATAAACTCTGCCATCGCTAAGCCCCTTTCCCTGAATAATAATTTTATCATAAAGCCTTACGCCGTCCTTGTCGTCAGGGTCAAACTTCAGCAGAACGAAGTCGTCGTCAGAATAGATAACCTCCGCCTGTCTGAACTTAATCTGACTCGAAATCAGGGCGTAAACGCCTTTCTTGCCGTTTTCAACGTGGAGTGCCGCCGCAGGCACCTTAATTCCCTCTTTTGAGGAGATACGGATTTCAATATTCTCTTTTCTGAGAGAAGCGAGCTCGCTGTCCATACTGCTCGACTTGAGAATAAGCGCAGTCTCCTTCGCTCCCGTCTGCGGCTGAGCGCCGCTGACAATCTGCATTGTAAGGACAGTATCGTCGTCCTTAAGAGCAACCTGCACCTTGTCGCCGTCGTCAAGTCCCTTTACCTCGTCTGCGCCGACAACGCACATAGCATACCACTTATAGCTCGTAACAAGCTTGCCGAGATTGTCACTATTTTTCTTCTTAGTATCAAATTCTTTAAGCGTGTTCTTAATATCCGAGACGGACATTTCCTCCGCCTTATCATAATCGACTGTTTTTTCAAAGCCGTCCGTATAGCTCGTAAACACACCTGACTCATCAGTCTTAATATATCCGTCAGGTTTTGCGCCTGAATACTGCTCAAGCTGCCGGCGAAGATCCTGAATAACAGATACAAGATTAACATTTTCGCCTATTAACATCTGACGTCTGAGAATGCTGTCGTTAATCTCGCCGCCCTTTTCTGTAGACGATGCAGGATTTGACGATATCGACCTTACGTATTCGTCCGTCTTCTCTGCAATCTCGCTGTCGAGCGACTCAACGCTCGCAACCTGACCTACAGTCATCGACTCAAGGTTCTCGTAGTAAGCGAGCTGTTCCTTAAGCGCCAAATACTGAGAATACTTCTCCGCGCTTTCAGGCGATGAAAATCTCATCGCAACATTACCCTTTACCTTAACCTTATCGCCGTTATTCACGCTCGGGACAGTTACGCCGGAGGAGCTGTTTTCAATAACGTGCTCGTCGCGCACGATAACCGCCGTTGCGTCAATCTTCTCATAAACGGTGGAGAGAGTAGCCGTTTCAGTCACAAGCTCAATGTGCGAAACGCTGTAAAACTGAAAAATAACGTACGCCACAATCAATATTACAGCTATTATGATAGCTATGTTATCTTTTTTCAGCTTCGTCATTTTATCCCTCCGTTTCTGAGCAATTTCAGCTGTTAAGAAATTCTCGCGACATACAAATCGCTTTTTCAATAAGTTCATCGGCTGTCAACTCATCCGCGTACAGCCTGTTAATATTTTCACTTCTGCGAAACCAGGTAAGCTGTCGTTTTGC
>CAMPAT010000105.1 GCA_946633275.1 uncultured Clostridia bacterium | reverse complement strand
CGGTAAGGCTGCCTCCCGTTTGCTCCGCAGCCAGTTTTAACAGCGGAACGCCGAGACCGACCTTGCGCGTGGTGCGCGTGGTATAAAACGGGTCGATAACAGACCTCACAACGTCCTCGCTCATTCCGCAACCGTCGTCCTTAAACGTGAGAGTCAGCGTGTCGCCGGACTCCTCAATGATAATCTGCGTGAGCGTCGCGCCTGCTTTTACAGAGTTTTCTGCAACATCGAGTATATTCAGTGATAGTTCTTTCATTTGCTTGCATTTGCAGGTCAAAGGCCAAAGACCAAAGACCAAGGCTTATTTCTTCTTTAATAATTCAAATATTTTGTGTCTTACGAGTGCACTTGAATAAGGCTCATCGTCGACCTCGAAATAGTTTTCCTTATCGCGCATATTCTCAAGATAATGTGCGTCAGAGCTGACAACCACGAGTTTATCGTGAAGATTGTACTTTTCGACATATTCGTCGACCTTTTCCCTGCGGTTAATTTCAACTATACCGAACTCGGGCGTTTCCGGAAAAGTTCCGAGCACGGAGATGATTCCGTTTGCCTGACGGTCGATATGCGCAGGATAACAGATACCGTTAAATCTCTGCACAAGCTCGGGCGCCTCTTCAAGAGATACTGTCGTCGCGTTAGAAAGAAGGTTCTCCTCTTCGCCGATAATATTATCCTCGCCGTCCGTAATGAACTGATTGCCGAAAATCTCTTTTTTGTTTTTAATGAGAACGCGGCGTTTTCCGATTTCTTCATCGAACGCCATCGCGTCGCTGAGTTCTTCAAAAAGGCAGACAACGTGGATATCCTCACTCGTCGTAAGCTCCATACCGGCAACGGGGATAACTCCGTACCGCTTGCACGCTTCAAAAAAAGCGGGGCAGTTTTTACAGGTGTTATGGTCTGTCAGAGCGATAACATTAAGTCCGCACAAGGTAGCCATACCTGCGATATTATTCGGCGTGCTGTCATCGTCGCCGCACGGCGAAAGGCAGGAATGCAGATGAAAATCGTAATAATACTTATTCATCAAACCTTACCTATCAGCTTCTCCGCAGTTTCAAACGCAGGAAGCTCGGATTTGAGCACGTTAATATCCTTCTGCTCTGCTGTTGCCCTGAGCTCGTCGTCGAGCGTAACGCCCTCCGCAAGAATCACGCAGGATACGTCGGACAGCGAAGCAACTGCAATAACATTTACGTTGCTCATAATCGTAATCCAGGCGTTATCCTCCTGCGCTCTGCCCATAACCCAGCTGAGCAAATCGCCGACATACGCGCCGTGCACCTCGCGCTCGGAGTCAGGAAGACAGACCGCTTCAAATCCGCAAGCCTGCATAAGCTCGTTAACCGTCATTTTCCTGCTCCTCTCTGACCGGTGCGCCCGTGCGAAGAATAAGACAATCGTCAACGCTCGCCCTTCCTCTGACAACATCCTCGGCGAGCGCTCTGCAAGACGGTGCGCCGCACGCGCCGCAGTCGATGCCGGGGAGTGATTTCTTAAGGTTCTGGATATCCGCCATCATACGCATTGACTCCGCCATACTGTCTGAAAGCCGCGCAATCGGCTGATACTCAGGAAGCACGTTGAAAAGGTACGCGCCCGGTATATAATTATCGTTAACAAAATTCTGCGACACAGGCAGATAATGCCTGAGCGACTGAAGTCGAGCCTTGGCGATAAACGGATTTTCCATCGCCATTACGCCGCCCACGCAACCGCCGGGGCACGCGTTAAGCTCAATAAATTCCAGCTGAGGAATATTTCCGTTTTCCACCTGGTCAAGCACGCGGATAACGTTTTCAATTCCGTCAGCGGCAAGATAGTTTTCGTTAAAAATCGCTGCGGACTCGCCGCCCGAGCTTGCCCAGCCGATACCGATAATGCCGCTCTCGCACATCGATTTAATCTCGCTGCCGTGCGACATTTCGCTAATCAGCATAAAATAAATATCGCTGATTGACACAACCTCATCGACCTGGCTCTTATAATCGGCAAAGCCGTTTTTAACATAACTCACTTTTGCAGGACACGGGGAGATGAAACAAACTCCGATATCGTCCGGCTTGAGATAAGGGTGCTCGCGCAGCGCCTTTTCCCTCGCAAGTCGTGCCGCAACCTCCATAGGAGGAAGCATATGTATAATGTTTTCGCTCAGCGACGGAAAGCGAAGTCCGATAAGCCGCACGATTACGGGACACGCCGAGCTGATTATCGGCTTTTTGACGCCCTGCGTCTTAAGGTAAAGGCGAGTGTACGCTGAAACGAGCTCAGCCGCCTTGCTTACCTCGAACACATCGTCAAATCCGATTTTTGTTAAACCGTCGAGCACATAGTCCACATCGTCAAGATTGTCAAACTGTCCGTACAGCGTCGGTGCGGGAAGCGCGATTTTATACTTAAAGCGCTCCATATTTTCGAGCTTGCCGCAAACTGCTTTCTTTGCCTTATGCGGACACATACGAATACACTCGCCGCAGTCGATACATCTCGTATCGTTAATAACAGCATGACCGTCTTTAATGCGGATTGCTTCAGTAGGACAATGCTTCAGGCAGGTTGTACAGCCCGTGCACTTGCTGCTGTCGAGTAAAACAGAATGTTCATATGTATTCATAATTCATCAATTCACTGAAGGTTAACCTTCATAGTAACCGTTGTACCTACGCCAACCTCAGATTCGATTTCGAGCGAATCTGTATAGCGCTTCATATTCGGAAGTCCCATACCTGCGCCGAAGCCCAGCGAACGGGTCTGGTCTGATGCGGTGGAGAAGCCCTCCTGCATAGCCTTATTAATATCCTTAATACCCGGGCCTTTGTCAGCGAGGATAATATCGATACAATCCTCGTTGACTTTGACCTCTGCCACGCCGCCGTTTGCGTGGATAACCATATTTATTTCACCCTCATACATCGCGATAGATACTCTGCGGATTATTTCGGGCGAAATGCCGAGCTGCCTTAAGATTTTTTTAACCTGTACCGACCCCTGACCGGCTGAGGTAAAGTCCTCGCCGTTTACGTCAAACTGGAAAGTGAGTTCTTCGCTCATTTTTTAACCGCGTTTGAATTAAGTCCGTTAGAATAGATAATTCCGCAAGCCTCGTAAAGACGCTTGTCGCAGGACATAATTACGAGTCCGCTCTTGTCGGCAAGGTCAAGCATATCGTCGGTAGGCATTTTTGAGCGTACAAAAACTATGCACGCCATATCCATCATCTCGGCAGTTCTGATTACTTGTGGGTTTACAAGACCTGTGAGCAACACGGCCTGGTCCTTAACATACGCGAGAACGTCGCTCATAAGGTCACAGCCGCAGGCTGAATGAACCTCCTGGTCGAGATTTTCCTCGCTGCAAAGCACCTTAGCGTCAAGCAGGTCTCTGATTTCTCTGATTGTCATAGCACAAAAGTCCTTTGTTAGAAATAGTCGTTATGCTGAATACTTTGCGATAATGTCAGGAATGTCGTCCTTAGTCAGCTTACCGTAAACCTCGTCGTTAACTGTAAGAACAGGGCCGAGACCACAAGCGCCGATGCAGCGGCAAGCCTCAAGCGAGAATTTACCGTCAAGCGTGCACTCGTCTACGCCGATACCGAGCTCTTCCGAAAGAGCGTCAACGAGCGACTGAGCGCCCTTAACATAACAAGCTGTTCCGAGGCATACGGAAATATTGTAATCACCCTTCGGCGAAAGTGAAAACTGTGCATAGAAAGTTGCAACACCGAAGATTTTTTCAAGCGGAATTTCCATTCCCTCGGCAATAATTCTCTGCACCTCAATCGGAAGGTAGCCGTAGATTTCCTGCGCCTCCTGCATAACTGCCATAAGACGGCTCTTGTCGTGCTTATTCGCAGCTATAATCTCAGCAAGCTTTGCTTCCTGCTCAGGTGTGCCGTTAAAAGGAATTTTACTGATTTTCTTTTGCATAAGTACATCTCCCTTATTTATTCCTAAATGATATTGTTAAAAAATTAACAATAAAACAATTTATAGCAAACATATATTAACACAAAAAAGGGCTTTTGAAAAGCCCTAAATTAAAATAAATATAAGAAATTTTTTCTATTTTGTCTAAATAGCGGGAATAACGGATTAAATATACTTGAGCACATCGATAATATCGGTGATGACGGGGACATCGGGACGTAAATCCTGACCCTCAAACCATCCCCAGTTCATACGTATTGCGTGCATTCCTGCACCGAGCGCACCCTGAATATCGTTAACAGGATGGTCGCCGACGTATACGCACTCTTCAGGTCTAAGCCCGTACTTCTCGGCAGTATATGTAAACAACGCAGGGTCCGGCTTATGGACTCCGACGTCGCCGCTGACAACAACAATGTCAAGATAAGGCTTGAGTCCGCTTGTGTCGAGCT
>CAMPAT010000104.1 GCA_946633275.1 uncultured Clostridia bacterium | reverse complement strand
GAGTTGACGAGCACAACCTCGATTCCTTCGTCTTTGAGGACGCGGCACGCCTGTGCTCCTGCGTAGTCAAACTCAGCCGCCTGACCTATTACAATAGGACCTGAGCCGATTACAAGTACCTTTTTGATGTCTTTATTCAGAGGCATTTTTGTTACCTCCCATCATGTCAATAAATTTGTCAAATATGAATCTTGTGTCGTGCGGACCTGAGCACGCTTCGGGGTGGAATTGTACTGAAAACGCCTTCTTTTCAGGATAATCTATACCCTCGCATGTGCCGTCGTTTGCGTTAATATATGATATTACTCCGCCTGCAGCCTCAACGCTTTCATTAACTACCGCATAGCCGTGATTTTGCGACGAAATGAAAGTCCTGCCCGTTTCAAGATTTTTAACAGGCTGATTGACGCCGCGGTGTCCGTATTTCAGCTTCATTGTCTCGCCGCCCATAGCGAGCGCAAGAAGCTGATGACCGAGACAGATACCGAAAATCGGCACCTTTCCGACGAGCTGTTTAATTTCCTCTATAATATCGGTGTTTTCCGCAGGGTCGCCGGGACCGTTTGAGAGCATTACTCCGTCAACTCCAAGCTTCAGAATATCCTCCGCCTTAGTGTCCTGAGGCATTACGGCAACGTTGCAGCCTCTTTTGCCGAGTTCGCGCGCAATGTTATTCTTTGCGCCGAAGTCAAGCAGCACAACATTATATTTGTGCTCTTCGCTCGGATAAAGCTCCGCACGCTCGCGCGATACGCTCTTAACCGCGTCAGTCACTTTGTACTGTGCAATTTTTTCAAGGTCGGCGTTTCGTGCGTCGGAGGTAATAAGCGCGTTCATAACGCCTGCCTCGCGGATAATCTTAGTGATTTCGCGCGTGTCGACGCCGTATACGCCGACAATGCCGTTTTCCTTCATATATTCTTCAAGCGTCTTGTCACACCTGAAATTGCTCGGCTCGTCGCATTTTTCGCGTACTATGTAAGCCGACACGAACGAGCCCTTGCTCTCCTTGTCAGCTTCAATAAATCCGTAGTTTCCGATAAGAGGGAAGGTCTGCATTACGATTTGACCGTAATAGCTCGGGTCAGTCAGCGTTTCGATGTAACCGCCCATTCCCGTAGTAAATACAAGTTCGCCGAGGACATCGCCCTCAGCGCCAAACCTGTATCCCTTGAAAACGTCACCGTTTTCAAGGCAAATATATACTTCTTTCATATTATCACTCTTTTGCGATTTAGTTATTTCATAAGCTTTACGAGCACAGCCTTCTGAGCGTGAAGTCTGTTTTCAGCTTCGTCGAAGATTTCATCTGCGTGCTCTTCAAATACCTTTGCGGTAATTTCTTCCTCGCGGTGAGCCGGCAGGCAATGAAGCACCATGGCGCCTTCATTAGCTTTTTCCATAACTGCGTCGTTAATCTGGAAGTTCCTGAAGATTTTTTCGCGCTCAGCCTTTTCTTCCTCCTGACCCATAGAAGCCCATACGTCAGTATAGAGGATATCAGCGCCGCTTACGCACTCCGTAATATTGTCAGAACAGGTGAACTTACCGTTCTCTTTTGCCCATTTCATAAGCTCTGCGTCAGGCTCGTAACCCTTAGGGCAGGCAACAGCACATTCAATGCCCATTGTGATACAGCCGGCAATAAGGCTGTTTGCCATGTTGTTACCGTCACCTACAAAACATAGCTTGAGTCCGTCAAAGCTCTTTTTATATTCGCGGATTGTCATAAGGTCTGCGAGCACCTGGCAGGGATGACAATAGTCTGTAAGACCGTTAATTATCGGGATTGAGCCGTATTCAGCCAAATCCTCAACTTCCTTCTGCTCAAAGGTTCTTATCATAATTCCGTCAAGGTAGCGCGAAAGCACGCGCGCCGTGTCCTCAACAGGTTCGCCTCTGCCAATCTGCAAGTCGCGGTTGCTCAGGAAAAGCGCCTGACCGCCGAGCTGATACATACCTGTCTCAAAGCTTACGCGTGTTCTCGTCGAGCTTTTCTGGAAAATCATACCGAGCGTCTTGCCTTTGAGATGAGGGTGTTCAATTCCGTTGTGAGTTTCATATTTGAGCTGGTCAGCAAGATTGAGAATATCGAGTATTTCACTCTTGCTTAAGTCCTGTAATTTTAGTAAGTGTTTCATTTTTCAATTGCCTCCCTGAGTATGTTAAGACCTTCGTCAATTTCATTATAGCTTATTGTAAGCGGCGGAAGAAGCCGCACCTTGTTGTGATGTGCCGTCAGCACAAGAAGCCCGTTTTTAAGACATTCTTTAGCGATTTCGGCTGCATTTTTGTCAGTCTCGATACCGAGCATTAAGCCGTATCCCGAAACTCCCTTAACGCCGTCAATTTTAAAGAGCTTGTCAATAATATACTTGCTTTTTTCGTTTACTTCGTCCAGCAGCTCGTCGTCAATTCTGCTGACGATGCTTACTGCGCCTGCTGCTGCAATCGGATTTCCGCCGAAGGTTGAGCCGTGGCTCGACGGGGTAACGCAGTCTGCAACCTTTTCGCCGAAGAGAACTGCGCCAATCGGAAGTCCGCCGCCGAGTCCCTTTGCCGTAGTTACGATATCGGGCGTAATTTCAAAATGCTCGTAAGCGAAGTATTTTCCCGTTCTGCCGTTGCCTGTCTGAACTTCATCGCAGATGATGATGATATCCTTTTCTTTTGCGATATTTGCGATTGTTTTTATGAACTCGCGCGACAAACAGTTAACGCCGCCCTCTCCCTGAATACATTCAAACATAATGGCGCAAACGTCGTCGGTCGCCATCTCTATGATTTTGTCGCAGTCGTTAGCAGGGCAGTACTTGAAGCCTTCTGTAAACGGACCGAATGTCGTGTGGAATTCGTCCTGACCTGTTGCAGCGAGAGTGGTAATTGTTCTGCCGTGGAACGAGTCGCACAGAGTTATAATAGTCTTTCTGCCCTCTCCGTATTTGTCAAAGCTGTACTTGCGCGCAAATTTGATTGCGCCTTCATTAGCCTCGGCGCCCGAGTTAGAGAAGAAAACCTTTTTCATTCCCGTTTTGCCGCACAGAAGCTCTGCAAGCTCTGCGCAGGGGCGCGTATAGTAAAGATTGCTCGTGTGCTGTACCAAATCGAGCTGGTTTATAACAGCCTTTTTCCACTTGTCGTCTGCAATACCAAACGCGTTAACGCCGATACCAGAACCGAAGTCTATGTATTTCTTGCCGTCCTCGTCGTACAAAACAGCGCCCTTGCCTCTGTTCAGGCTGACGTCAAAGCGTCCGTACGCGTGAGCGACATATTCGTTATCAAGTTCCTTAGTGTTCATAAATTATCTCCGTTATTTTGTAATACGGAACATTGTTCCCATACCTTCGTCAGTAAGCATTTCCATCAGAATAGAGTGGGGAACTCGTCCGTCGATAATAAATGCCTTTTTGCAACCCTGACGCAGCGCCTGAGTCATTCCGTCGATTTTCGGTATCATACCGCCGCTGATGATTCCGTCAGCTATGAGCGCAGGCGTATCAGAAACGTAAACACGGTGAATAAGCGTGCTCGGGTCGTCCTTGTCTTTGCAAAGCCCGATTGTGTCCGTCATAGAAATCAGAGCTTCCGCCTTGAGCGCGCCTGCAACTGCCGCTGCAACCGTGTCAGCATTGATGTTGTAACAATTTCCGCTTTCGTCATATCCGATAGTAGAAATTACGGGAATCCAGCCATTGTCAAGTATCTCGTTAACAGCTTCCATATCAGTATCAATAATCTCGCCGACATATCCGTGCTCGTCGTCAAACGGCTTGCACTTAATCATATTTCCGTCCATACCTGAAAGACCGAGCGCGTGACCGCCGAGATTGCCTATCTTGCATACTAAATCTTTGTTTACTTTTCCGGCAAGCACCATCTGCACAACGTCAACCGTGTCCTTGTCTGTCACACGCAGACCGTCGAGGAATTTGCTCTCAATATTCATTCTGTCGAGCGTTTTGTTTATTTCGGGACCGCCGCCGTGCACAAGGACTACCTTAATACCGATTGTGGTAAGAAGCACAAGGTCTCTCATTACCGCTTCCTTGAGTTCTTCGTTAATCATGGCGTTTCCGCCGTATTTTACCACGATAATCTTGCCGCGGTACATCTGTATATTCGGCAGCGCTTCAGCAAGAATCTGCGCCTTCTGTTTGTTATCAATGTTCATAGCAATTGTCTCCTGAATAGTTTTATGCATTAAGCATTTTAAGTGTTAAGCTTAATGGCGGACTCCGTCCGCACCTGATATTGTATGAGCGAAGCGAGTAACCTAAAATTCAATACTTAACACTCAAAACTAAATTTTGCCTGCAATATTTAAGTCCTGTAATCCCCGTTAATCTTAACGTAATCATATGTGAGGTCGCATCCCCACGCGGTTG
>CAMPAT010000103.1 GCA_946633275.1 uncultured Clostridia bacterium | reverse complement strand
TTATAAATAGTAACAGTTACGTCAACCCACTTTGCCGAAGCTGTGTTGAAGCTGTCTGAGGTACGAAGGTCGAAGTAGCAGCCGTTATTTCCTCCTGCTCCGCCGTTTCCGTCGTTAAAGAATACGGCGCCGTTACCCATAAATATGAAGTATCTGTTATCCTTAACGTCCCCTGTTGAGAAGTTCAGCAGCGCGCTGTTCCAGTCGTCATTATTGGCACAGTATTTTGAAAAACTGATTGTGACGCCGTTTGACAAGTCGCGGTTTGCAAACGGATTTGAAGATTCCTTAACATTATTTCCGCTCACATAGTTAACGCTGTAAAACTTAACAGGCTCGCTGTACGGTATGGAATTATCGTTCGCATAAGTCTGAGACGGAATTCCGATACTTCCGTACATAGTTAAATTAGGGCAGCTGCCGAAAGCGTTATTGCCGAAGTCCTGCACGCTGTCTGCGGTGTAAAACTGTTCAAGCGAGCTGCAGCCGAGGAACGCAGAAGCGCCGATTGACGTCACGCCCGTGCCCGAAATATCGATCTTCTTAACCGCAGTACATCTCGCAAACGCACCCTCGCCGATTGACGTAACAGAGTTCGGAATTGTAACGCTTTCAAGATGGTCAAATCCGTAAAAGGCGTACGCGCCGATTGACGTCACGCCGTCTTCAATAACAATATTCGTGATAAGGTCTGTATTATACTGTCCCTCAAACAAACAGTTCTTAGGCTCGTCTCCCCACGGAGCAGTCGAGCCTGCGCCGTTTTCGCCGACTGCGGAGGTATAGGCATAATTATCCATAGCGCCGTTTCCGCTTACAGTCAGCGTGCCCGTTTTACGATTAAGAGTATAATTCAGATTGCCGCTTGTGCCCGTAAGCTTGGCGCAGACAGCCTCATTATTCAGAATAATCTGACGCGCTAAATCTGCCGTTGCAAAGTCCATACAGTAAATGCCCGACGGCTTGTTGCGCGTGTAGTTATATGAATAGTATGACGGGTTAACCTTGCTTGCAAGATTTTCGGGATTAGGAATCCACGAATCAGACACGGTTGACGAATAGTTAATGTAATATTCTCCGCGCCAATGACCGAGGTTAAGCATATACTGAGTCGCGTTAATTTTGCTTTCGGTGTTCCACTTGTAGTAGTCCTGAATATGCGCAGTGCCTATGCCCGTGTTTGAGCTGTAAACATTTTCATAACACGGCTCTTTATAAGAAGTGCTGTCAAAATCGTTATACTTTATTTTCTGTCCCGACTCGTTTTCGTCAACGACTACGCCGTCTCCCGCCTCGTTCCAGATGTACTGGTCAAAACGGTTGAAAAGCACGCACTTGCCGCGCACCTCGCCAAGAGTAGGAACGCTCTTTCCAAGGTACCAGTAGTCGTGATAATCGTAATCTTCGCCGTAGAAGTATTTGCCCTGTCCGTAGCCGTGGATATACTCATAAATTGCGTTAGTAAAGGAAGGCACGCCGTTATTGCCGTTGTCCTCTTTAATGCAGACGCAAACCGTTTCGCTCGGGTGAGCGTCGAGCCAGTCGTAAATATCCTGAAATACCCAGTCGAGCCAGTATTTGTCGCCGTTCTTTTTGCAGGTTGCGCTGCCGTGAACAGTCCAGACAGAATAAGAACTTGAGTTAACCTCACAGCGAATATCAAGGAAGCGAACGCCAGCGTCAAGCTGCTCTGTTATCGTGAGGTTCTGACACTTCGAAACGCTTGAATAGTCAACATTCTTCGTGCACGAATCGTGCGTGCCCGGCATTGTGATTTCCGTAAGGCGCGTGCCGTCGAGGATAGTGCTCATCCAGTCCGCTGTCGATACGTCCGCAAGATAAGCTTCGCTCTCGTCATACGCATATGCGCTAAACGGCGCGACAAACAAGGCGCTGAAAATCAGCACTACCGACATAATACACGATATTATTCTGTGACCCATCTTCACGTTTTTTCACCTCTTATCGGGTAATTTTCACCAACTTTATAATACCATATTTAATAATAAAAATCAATAAAAGGAACGGCGTTGGGGCACCCTACAGAAACAGGGTGCCCCTTGCCATTCCTTATCTTAGATTAAACTATTTTAACTTTATCCTTGCTTTTTTCATGCTCAAGTTCAAGACGAACCATAATTATGACAGAAACTGCGACGATTGCTGCAGCCACGAGCGCCGTCGTTATAAAGTAACTACCTGCCATATTGCTGAAGCTTTCGCGGTAAGCGAGCGGTTCAATATCAAGGCTCATTACCGGCTTAATTAAATAAACCAGAAGCGAAGCGAATATTGTACTGAGCCCTCCGCCTTCTATCGCGCTGAGAATGCGCGTAAAGCTGAGCCTTTTCCTGCTGTAAATAAGCACGGTTGAGAACGCGCACACAAGCAGTACCACAAACGAAACAAACTGCGCTAAGGTCACCTTATGCTTAAGGTCGCTGCGCGACTGTTCAATATTCTCAAATCCCGTCACGCTGACAGTCTCGCAGTAAAGCTGAGTCGCTTTTTCAGCAGTTGCGTTAAGCGATTCCTCGCTGCAGGAAATGTTATTACCCGTCGCATAATCCTTACAAAGATTATAGAAATAATCCTTTAGGTTCTGAGAGTAAATGCTTCCGTCGCCTGACGAAATTGCGTTACTCATAGCCTCCTTAACGTTCTGCACCGTCGGAGTATCCTGCGTTATCATCATAAACACTCTCGGCGGAAATCCGCTTTCATTGCTGAGTTCGCCGAACTTCATTTCAAGCTGCTTGTCACAATCGGCGGCAACAGCGGAGCTCGGGAAGCGAGAAGTATAATACCTGTCGGAAGACACGGTCAGATTCATAACAAAGCTGAAAATAAGCACCGCTGTGCAGCAAGCCATAATCACCTGAAAAATAGACGCGAGTATTCCGCGCGAACGTGTCATCTTCATAGCTGCACCTCCTCAAAAACCAGAACTCTGTACGAATCCTTAAGGCCGAGCTTACCTGAGTCTACAGCATAAACCACGGCGCATTTGTTGAGATTCGGCGTATATGATTTGAGCGCATATTCCGTCATAAAGCTCTTTGTCTCAGTAAGGACATAGTCGTGCTTTTCAAAACAGCCCTCAGCTCTGAACACTATTGAATTTTCAAGCTCTCTGAGGACTTTAATATCCGTTTTGAGATACACATATCCTGCCTTGCCAAACTCTGCGCTGCCGATATCGTATGAAACGACGCTGCCGAGCTGGTGATACGGAGCGTCGGCTACGAGAGGATAATCCTTCTCAGCCTTAATAGTTCCGATACAGTCGCCCTTTTCGATTTTGTCAAACGTCTTATCAACTGTTTTCGAGGTGTCGGCGTTGCTCTCAAATGAAGAGATTACCGTACCCTCATAAACGGGAGTAAATATATCTGCCCTGAGACAAAAAAATGTGACAAAAATGAGCGTGAATACGACTGCAAGCGCTAACGGCAAGACTGTAATTTTAATTACAAAATCTTTTTTCATCACTATACCAAATCAGTCGGTTTATTGTCCCTGTCCGAGCGCGTTTGTGAGCGAAAAGCTCTTGTTTTTCTTCGGCTTATATGCCGGCGGGTTAGCGAGCTTCTTTGTGTAGCTGTTCTTCTTTGCGGTAATCTTATTAACCTCGTGAACAGGTCCCGACATATACTCGGTCATATACTTATCGGCAACCTCCATCATAGCAGGGTCGTTCTTCATCTCGCCGAGGATTGTAACAGCGATAATATCCTGTACCTCGTTAGTGCCGTCCTCGAACACCTCGCCGAGCATTTTAAAGAGTTTTTTCTGCTCTGCGGCGGAGCCGTTTTTGATAACGTCGAGCACCTTTTCGTTTCCGTGCTCAGTAAAGAAGGTCTCAGGAAGGAACTCGCCGTAATTTGCGATATTCAGCTTAATCTCATCCTTAAACTCGGGATAAAGAACGCCGAAACGGTTTGCGAGCGAGTCCGTATCGTAGCTTACGGAGCCGTTCTTCGCCTTTGTTCTCGAAACTGCCTTGGGCATTTTGATTTTATCAAGGTCAACGGGCTTGCGCGATTTGAACATTCTTTCAAGCTCGTCGCGTACTTCGTTAGAAGTGCTCTTTGCGTCGCGCTCATCGACAGAAGCAAGGTCAAAAAGCGTCCTTGAAATCGTATTGAACTGCGCTTCTTCGCCGCTGTCATATGCGCACTCAAAGGACATTATGTTTGACTCCGCGTCGTGCACGAGGCGATACGCTCCCTTTTCACCCGAAAAAGTGATTGAGCTGTCGGTCTCTTCCGTCTTTTTGAACTCAAGCTCGGTGTTAACCGAGTCGAGATTTTTCTCTATTATTTTAAAAGCGTCGTTTAACTGCATAATACTTTTCCTTTCAGCTAAGTAATCCATAGTATTATACCACCATTCGCTT
>CAMPAT010000102.1 GCA_946633275.1 uncultured Clostridia bacterium | reverse complement strand
GTGCTTGTGCGCAGCGGCGTGGAACACCGATGAGGGATGGAATTCCTCAAAAACTTCTCTCAGCCTGTCAATGTCGCGTACTGAGCCGATGCGTACCTGAATATCAATCAGCCCGTCGTATTTTTCGTTAAGCTCATTCTGAAGCTCGAAAGCGCAGTTTTCGTAAATATCAAAGATGATGATAGTCTTCGGGTCGTAACGCGCAACCTGGTTACAAAGCTCCGCGCCGATTGAGCCGCCGCCGCCCGTAACAAGTACGGTCTTGTCAATAAGATAGCGGCATACCTTCTTATCAAGCTTGACCTCGGGACGCGAGAGCAGGTCCGCGATGTCGACGTTACGTACCTTCTTGTTTCCGCCTTCTTCAAGCATTTCGCTTACAGAAGGGCTGATACGCACCTTTGCGTTAGTCTGCATTGCAAGGTCAAGAAGCTCCTTCTGCCTTGCCTTTGAAGCAGAGGGGAGGCAGAGAATTATCTCGTCTATGCTGTATTTTTCCGCAAAATCGGGAATGTCGTTACAAGTTCCGACAACCTTGACGCCGTTGATAACCTTCTTGTATTTTGCAGGGTTATCGTCGAGCGCGATAACAGGTCTTCCGTCCTTGTACGCCTCGTTACGCAGCGCGTCGATTACGAAGTTGCCCATAAATCCTGCGCCGACAATCATAACTCGCTTTGTCTTTGAACTCGTGTCAAAGCCGCGGAATACGTAAAGTCTCCTGAGAATTCTGTACGCAAGCCTTACCCCGACTACGAACGCAGCGTTTACTATAACGCCGAAACAGTAACGCCAGAAGGGGAGGTGGCCGTCAACGGCGAGTATGTTTTCGTAGAGTATTCTGTCGACTCCGTAAAGAATAATCATATCGAATATTGCCGCGATAACTCCTCGCACAATCTCGTCGCTTCCTGCGAAGCTCCATACGCTCCTATAAAGCCCGAATGCGTAATGAACAACCAGAATTACTGCGCTCATCAGCACGATATGCGAGGCTGAGAACGCAAGCTGAGTGTACGCCGTTGAGATAAAGGCTTTTGAATCCGTCGCCGCAATCGCCATATTCGCAATGAAGAACAGCGATACGTCAATTATCATTATGAGAATGCGCTTGAGTATCGCCATAATCCGATTTTCCTTGTATTTAATTAACTCCTCGGGAGTTTTTTCAATATCTTTCATTTCATCACCGATTAATTTAGTAAGTTAATTATATTACAATTGCGCAATAATATCAATAGTTACTGCGAGTTATCGTCTCTCTTTTTTCTGACAGCGGAGGCGATAGTTTTGATTATCCCGATTATTCCTGCGACAACAGCCGTAAAGCCGATTATTGCGGCAGGGTAGATGAAGTGCTTTGAATGCTGCATAAGCTTGTCCGCGTTAATGCCGATATCGCTGAGCTTTTGCTGCATAGTTTTTTCCTTCGGGGGTGCGGTTGTGAAAATTTCAATGCTGTCGGGCGTGTGCTGAGTTACGTTTGCGCTCGTCTGCGTTACGGTAAAATCGCATTGTCTGTAAATTTCGTCGTTCGCGCATACTACTACTGTCGCAGTACCTTCGCCCGTCGCCGTAATTACGCCGCCGTCTGAAATTTCAATGACGTTTTCCTCATCGCAGAAGTAGCCTACTACAGCCTGCGCGCCCGAGGGCTGGATAGTGTAGTTGAGATTTACGCTGTCGCCGATTTCAAGCTGAGTTGTCGACGCGTGAAGCTTCATATCCTTCGCCACGATTTTCTTCGTAGTCGTCGTCGTGGTCGTTGTGGTCGTCGTAGTAGTTGTCGTTGTTGTTGTGGCTACGGTAGTTTTCGGCTTTGTTGTCGTTACCTTTTTTGCAGTAGTTTTTTTCTTAGTAGTTGTTCGCTTTTTTGTAGTTGTTTTTTTCTTCTTGGTTGTTGCTTTCTTCGTGGTGGCTTTTTTCTTCGTCGTCTTTGTGCTGCCGCCTGAAACTGAGCCCCAGTCGGGAGAGCCGTATCCCATAATTGAGGAGGTGTTTGCATATACGGTTTTGCTGCCGGGGGAATAGGTCTTTGACTTCACCTTGCCTGAGCAGTTACCCTCGATAGTGTAAACCTTGCTGCCGGAAGCGTATCTTACGAGTCCGACGTGCTGGGAAGAGCCGTTTCCGCTCCAGTCAAAGAAGATGAGGTCGCCGCTCTTGGGAGTGTAGCCGGAGGCTTTCGTATGGTACCTGCCCTTGTTTTTGTACCAGCTTATCATAGAGTTGCAGTTTCCGCCGCTCGGTACGATTTTGCCGTAGAGCTTTACGCCGAGGTTGTTGCCTGCGGTGTTGTAACACCAGAGAACAAAGGTGGTGCACCACGCGCCCTGATATCCGTACCATTCGCCGTATTTTGAGTATGTACCTGTTCCTTTGTATCCGACTTCGCCGCTCGCTACTGACATAACTTCGCTTCGCATATCAGCCTCGCTTGCGGCAAGCGCTGTCATCGAGAAGGAAGTGAGCACCATAACGGCGCAAAGGAAGATTGATAATGTATTCCTGAATATCTTTTTCATATTTTTATCCTCAAAATGTTACACATATGTTTCAAAAGTTACAATATTATTACAGCTTATATTATACACTACTTTTATTAAAAATCAAGTAAAATATACTAATTAACATTTTCTAAAATATGTAAAAAATTTCTTGATAACTTATTGTAATTATGCTATAAAATTAAAGTGAGGTGGAAACTATGCTTGAAAAGACTACTCTTGAACACGTAACCCCTGAGGAGGTTGACGTTGACAGCAGTGCTATAACTGCATTTCTTGAAGAAATAACTAATAAGAAGCTCGGACTTCAGAGCTTTACCGTAGTACGTCATGATAAGGTATGCGCGCAGGGCTTTTTTGCGCCGTATGCCGCTGAATATCCGCACGTGCTTTATTCGATGAGTAAGAGCCTTACTTCGACTGCAGTCGGCTTTGCAGTTGACGAGGGACTCGTTAAGCTTGACGACAAGGTTGTAGATTTTTTCCCCGAGTATAAACTCCTTACGAAATCACCGCATAATAAACAGCTTACTGTAAAAATGCTGCTTACTATGCGCAGCGATAAGCTTATTACTCCGTTTGAAGAGAAGGGCAAGACGGACTGGGTAAGGCTTTTCTTCGCAGCTCCGTTTATGCTTAAACCCGACAGCAAGTTCAATTACGTTTCCGAGAATACTTTTATGCTCTCCGCGATTGTTAAGAAAGTCACGGGTATGAGCGCGCTTGATTATCTCTATGAGAAGCTGTTTAAGCCTCTCGGAATTGAAAAGCCGTTCTGGGAGAGCGACGGAAAAGGCAATAGCGCAGGCGGCTGGGGCTGCTATATGAAGAGCGAGGATTTGGCAAAGACCTTCCTTCCGTATATCCACGACGGCAAGTGGCTCGACGGCACGCAGCTCATCCCGAAATACTGGGTGCGCGAAGCGCTCAGGAAGCAGACTGACTCCGTGCACGACGGCACGCCCGATATCAGAAACGGCTACGGTTATCAGTTCTGGAAGAACCCTGTACCAAATTCGTTCAGGGCGGACGGACTTTTCGGCCAGCGCTGCTTTATGTTCCCCGAATATGACGCTCTTGTAGTTCTTAACTGCGGCGAGGCTGAGGATTATAAGGTTATGCAGGTATTCTGGAAGTATTTTCCTGCATGCTTCAAGAGCGAAAAGCTTGAGAAAAACGACGACGCTGCAAAGGCGCTTGAGGATAAGATTAAAACACTCGCAATGCCGAAGCTTGAGGTTAAGCCGCGCCATACTGCGACTGAACAGCTCATTGACGGACGCGAGATTAGCTGCAAGACTAACGAGTACACCTCTGTCGTTACGATTACGACAACTCAGATGCTCTTTAATAAGCCGGGCAAGCTTGATATGATGAAGTTCACCTTCGGCGAAAATTCGCTGAAATTTACCTGGCGTGAGAAAACATATATAAATACGATTGAAGCAGGTCTCGACGGTGAGCTGAGAATGAGCGAAATTCAGCTTGCAGACCTCCATTTCCATGCGTTTTCGCAGGCTGCGTGGCAGGAGGACGGCTCGCTTAAGCTCTGGATAAGACCTGTCGAGAGCGCTCACGAAAGACGCTTCACCTTCTTCTTTGAGGGTGGCACGGTAAGAGTCGTTAACGAGGCGTTTCCGACCTTCCCGGACCTTACGGTTTACTACTTCAATTTTATGGGGCTTCCGCTTAAAACTAAGCTTGGCGAAGAAGGCGTCAGAAAGACTGTTTCCGACGTAGGCGGACTTTTCATCGAACCCGATTTCACAGGAACGTTTGTATAAGAAAAAGGTGTGGGAAACCACACCTTTCTTAATTATTAATTATGAATTAAGGGTGGACTCCGTCCACACCTGATTTTATACCGAATGAGTTACGTTTGTGTTAACTGCTTAAGTTGGATAAAACCTTTTATGGAGTCCT
>CAMPAT010000101.1 GCA_946633275.1 uncultured Clostridia bacterium | reverse complement strand
AATTCAATCACGGCTTTTTCTCCTAACTTGATTTATTGAACCGCTCCCGAATGGGCGCACTTCCATATATACAAAATATATAATACATCACATTGCGGCAAGTTTCAAGTCTTTTGTGTTATTTTTTTGTAAATATTGTAACATTTCTGTAAAGAGGCTGCGCTCCGGTACAGCGAGCAATAATTATTTGACTTTGCGTTGTTATGATAGTATAATATTTGAACGATATTAAATTATTATTAAACGGAGCGGAAGTTATGGACATCAAAATTTCTCCTTCAATTTTGTCGAGTGATTATGCTAATTTAGAGAAAGAGCTTGGCAGAGTCAGTAACGCAGATTTAATTCATATTGACGTAATGGACGGACATTTTGTCCCGAATATCACTATAGGTATTCCCGTTATCGCCGCTATTAAAAAGGTGTGCGATATCCCGTTTGACGTTCATCTTATGATATCCGAGCCGTACGATTATGTTGAAGCTTTTGCGAAAGCAGGCGCGGACATTATATGCTTCCACGCCGAGAGCGAGGGCAATATTTCCGCCACGATTGACAGAATACTTTTCCTCGGCAAGAAGCCTGCTATAGCGATTAAGCCCGATACTCCCGTTGACGTCGTTCTTCCATATCTTGACAAGCTTTATATGGTGCTTGTTATGACGGTTGAGCCCGGCTTCGGAGGACAGAGCTTTATGGAGCGCGTGCTCCCGAAGATTACGAAAATCCGCGAGCTTCGTCCCGATATTGATATCGAGGTCGACGGCGGAGTTGATTTCTCAACTGTTTCGCTTGCTGCCGAGGCAGGCGCAAATGTATTTGTAGCAGGCTCTGCCGTGTTCGGCAGCGCTTGCCCGTCAGACGCTATTGAAACGTTGAAAAATAACGCTCAAGCGGTGTAATTTCATAATGAAAAAGAAGAGATTTTATAACGATAAAAAACGAAATCAAAAATGGACCGAGCCTGAGCAGGGCAGGAAGATAGATTTTGCAGATAAGTATGTGGAGGGCGGCTCGTCGGACAAGTTCGATTATAAGCGCCCGAAGCAGAAGGGCTATTCTGCCGAAGCGCAGAGCAGAAATGAAACGAGGCTGAAGCGCCTTATTGTCTTTGTCTGCTGTGTTGCGCTGATTGCAGTCGGCTATACGGGCATGGATGTTTATATTACCCGTAATGCAAATGCCGCAAAGCATATCGGCGAAACTGTTACCGAAGAGGGAAGCTTGTCGGAAATGCAGGTTAACTTTTCGGGAGTGATGACTGCAGGTATCAGCCTTGACAATTCCGTAATGCTCTCCGCTGTTATGAAGGAAGCGCAAAATAACGGCTTTACTGCCGTTGCATTCGACGCAAAGCGCTCCGACGGCACGATTGCTTATGCTTCCTCGCTTGCTTCCGTGGACACGTTTTCTGCGCTCAGCTCGCCTGCAAGTAAACCGGAGCAGTCAATAAAGGCAATGCTTGCTAACGACCTGCTCCCTGTCGCAAGAATAAGCTGTTACAAGGACAATATCGTTCCGCTCAGCGCAAATGCGGCGGCTGTTATGAACGGCAAAAAGCCGTATAAGGACAGCGACGGCAATACCTATCTTAATCCCGACAGCGACATCGCTTATAATTATATTAAGGATATTATAGCAGAGCTTAATACGTACGGAGTTACTGTATTTGTGCTTGACGATTTCACTCTGCCTGAGGAGCTCGGCGGCAAATACGGCGACGGCTTCGATAAGCTTGCGAAGAAGCTGTACGGTGATATAGACTCAAACATAAAACTGCTTAAGGCTGTTAATCTCACGGTTGAGCCGAAGAACGCTTCTGCCGCCGTAAACGGTATGAAAGCGCCTGATAAAGACCAGGTTTATGTTATAAAAACAACGGTTGACAGTAAGAAAATGGTTTCTGCTCTGCAGAAAAAGTCAATCACGTCATTTGTTCTCAGCAAATAAGAGGTGCAATGTGAAAAAGTTAGTATGTATTTGCTTCGCTGCGCTGCTTGCGTTAACTGCGCCGCTGTGCGCGCACGGCGTGACAAATCAGCCGAAGGCGAGCCCTTCGCTTGTTGAAATTTCGTTTAAAAACGCTGTTATTGAGGAGGATTTCTCTCCTGAGAAGCACGATTATACTCTAACGCTCAGCGACTCGAAGGTGACTCCGACGCTCCGGGATTATAAGATTGAGGGCGATGCAGATATTTTCGTAACTTATGACTACGATAATACTAAGCACCAGACGGGTGTGCTCATTACTCTTGAGTATAAAAACGGCACAACAATCTATAATTTTGCTTATAAAAATGCAGAATTCTTCGCGCAGAACGCTAACAATTATCTTAAGGAAGCGAGCTGTAAGCTCGGCGTTATTGAGCCTGAAATCAGCCGCGACAGGACAGATTACACGATATATATTCCGCAGGACTTAACGGTCCTTGATATGTCTGCTGCGACGGAGGACGTGGGTGCGTACTGCGAGGTTCCTACAGAAATTTCGCTCACCTCTGAGCAGGAGCTCGACATACCGCTTTCGGTAACTGCGTCAAACGGTGAGAAGCGCGTTTATTCCTTTAAGGTAAGGCGCACGAAGAAGTCGAGCGACGAGTTTGAAAAGATGATTAAGAATAACGCTGCCGATGAACTCATCGAAAGCGAAAAGTTTTATACTAATCCGATATTTATTATTACGGTGCTGAGCGCTGCAGGCGCAATACTGCTTATTCTGCTTCTCGTCAGAATAGCAAAACGCCTTACAATCGAACTCAGCGACAGCGACGAGCCTGAATTTTTCGCTGAAAAAGCGGAATAACAGGCAGTCTGAATTTATAAAAAGGAGGAGAATTTTATGGATCTTGAATTCGAAGAAATTATTGAGAAGATTGACGAGCATTATAAAAACCGAGAACTTTCAGCCATAAAAGAAATCCTCAGCGAAATCAATCCTGCCGATATTGCGTCAATTCTTGAAGAACTGCCGGAAAATCAGAGACTTCTGTTTTTCCGCCTTTTGTCGAAGGAGGACGCGGCGGATACATTCGTAGAACTTGACGGCGATACTCAGGAATCGCTCATTCACGGTATTTCCGATACAGAGCTTCGTGAAGTGCTTGACGAGCTTTACCTTGACGACGCCGTTGATATTATCGAGGAAATGCCCGCAACGCTCGTAAAGCGTATTCTTATGAATACAGACCGTGAGACGCGTAATTCAATTAACATTCTGCTTAAGTATCCCGACGACTCCGCAGGTTCGATGATGACTCCCGAGTTTGTCGATCTTAAGAAGGATATGACTGTTGAGGACGCGTTTAAGCGTATCAGACGTACGGGCGTTGATAAAGAGACGATTTATACCTGTTACGTGACTGACGCTTCGCGACACCTGCTCGGTGTTACTACGGTTAAGGATTTGCTTCTCCACGATTACGATGATATCATCGAAGATTTTATGGAGACAAATGTTATATATCTTAACACTCTTGACGACCAGGAGCTTGCCGCTCAGTCGTTTGACAAGTATAATTTCCTCGCGCTTCCCGTTGTTGATATGGAGGAGCGACTCGTCGGAATTATCACCATCGACGACGCTCTCGACGTCATCCAGGAGGAGAATACCGAGGATATCCAGAAGATGAACGCTATGCTCCCTACGGAGAAAACGTATCTTAAAACTACGGTGTTCGAGACATGGAAGAGCCGTTTCCCGTGGCTTCTTCTGCTTATGGTTTCTGCAACGTTTACAGGCTCGATTATTACGAGCTTTGAAGACAAACTTGCAACGCTCACAATCCTTACGGCGTTTATCCCTATGCTCATGGATACGGGCGGTAATTCGGGCGGACAGGCGAGCGTTACGGTTATACGCGCTATGTCGCTCGGCGAAGTGAATTTCCGCGATTATTTTAAAGTGATATGGAAGGAAATACGCGTCGGACTGTTTTGCGGATTAACGCTTGCAGCGGTAAATTTCCTTAAGATTTGGCTTGTCGACAGAGTCGCTTTTCAGAATGATGAAATCACGCTGATTATCGACCTTGCAATCTGCCTTACGCTTGTTGTTGAGATTGTATTCGCCAAGTTTATCGGAGCGTCGCTCCCTATGCTTGCAAAGCGGATAGGATTTGACCCTGCGGTAATGTCATCGCCGTTCATTACTACTATTGTGGATGCGGTATCGCTGCTCGTATTCTTCGGTATTTCGAGCGCTGTTATCCCACAGCTGAGATAAATATTAAATGAGCTGTCTCGGTGAGAGACAGCTCATTTATTATCCTATTCTTTGTTTTCAATCAGCTTACATTTAACATCTGATACTTTTATTGAGTTGTTTTCAATTCTTGCGATTGTCAGGGTGATTGTGTCGCCCGGTTTGCAGGAGGACAGTTTAGATGTCATTACGTCTGTCGAGGTGAGCGTTTCGCCGTCTACCGCAACCTGTCGC
>CAMPAT010000100.1 GCA_946633275.1 uncultured Clostridia bacterium | reverse complement strand
AGGATGTTTGGACGAGCGGGCAGCTGCCTGGGAAAATAGGTCGATGCCGACATTACGAAAACAGTCTCTTTTGAGACTGTTTTTTCTTATATGTTTACATATGTAATTAATTTTGATATTATTGTATTGAGGTATGTGTTATGAACAGAGCTGATTATATAAAAATTGAAAAATATATGCTTTCCTGTATGAAAGATAGCGCGCATGATAAAGAACATGTTTACAGAGTTCTGAATGTTGCGCTTCAGATTGCAGAAGCTGAGGGTGATATTGATATGGATGTGCTCATCGCTGCTTGTTTGCTTCACGATATCGGACGTCCTGAGCAGTATGCAAATCCTGCGCTTTGTCATGCTAAGGTCGGCGCTGAAAAATCATATAGATTTTTAACTGATAACGGCTTTTCAGTGCGCTTTTCAAAACAGGTCAGCGAATGTATTAATTCTCACAGATTTCGCGGCGACAATGAGCCTCAATCTAATGAAGCTAAGATATTGTTTGACGCTGATAAGATTGACGCAACGGGAACGCTCGGAATTGCGCGTACTCTGTTTTGGAATGGAATGTTCGGCGAACCGCTTTACTCATTCGATGAGACCGGAGCTGTCTCCGACGGCACAGGTGACGACAAGGCTTCTTTCTTTCAGGAGTACAAATACAAGCTTGAAAACATATATGACAAGCTTTATACAAACTCAGGGAAAAGAATTGGCGAAGAACGCAGACAATCTGCAGTTTCGTTTTACGAAAGTATGCTCAGCGAGGTCAAAGACTCTTACTGCGAAGGAGAAAGAATACTGAAAAAATGGATAAAGTAATTCACCCTATTGAACCTGTATTTGACGAAAACTCAAAAATTCTCATTCTCGGCTCTTTTCCGTCAGTAAAGTCAAGGGAATACGGATTTTTTTACGGTCATCCGCAAAATCGCTTCTGGCGTGTTATCGCTGATATTTGCGATGCCGGTGTGCCGAAAAATAATGACGAAAAAAGACAGCTGCTTCTAAATAACGGTATTGCTGTATGGGATGTTATTTATTCGTGCGAAATTGAAGGCTCTGCCGACAGCACGATAAGAAATGCCGTGCCGACTGACATCGGAAGAATTCTTGAAACTGCAAGCATTCATCAGATTTTTACTAACGGCAAAAAGGCTGATGAGCTTTACAATAAGTATCAGAAGAGCAGCGCGGGCAAAGAGGCGGTTTGCCTGCCTTCAACAAGTCCGGCAAACGCGGCATGGACATATAATAAACTGCTGACAAAATGGAAAAGCGAAATAGAAGATTATATAAAATAAACGGCGGATTTTATCCGCCGTTTAGAAACATATGGCTATGGGGTCGGATGCCATATGTTTTTGACATTATTTAACGTGTTTTTTCAGTCTGTTTGTGAGTATTGCGGCGATTGCAATTTTTGCTGCGTCAAACGGAAGGAACGGGAACACGCACCAGCCGAGGATTGTTGCAAGACTTGCAGGCTCCTGAGTTCTCGCGTAAATGAACGCAAACCATGCTGTGCCGAAGGTGTAGCATACGAGAATGCCGATTATCATCGACAGTACAGCCGCCCATAGTTTGCCTGACCATTTATCACAAGCGAATCCGACAATCAGCGCCGTGAAGATGAAGCCGACTATGTATCCGCCGGTAGGGCCGCTGATAACGCCGAGTCCGCCCTTAAATCCGGAGAAAACAGGTACGCCGACTGTGCCAAGAATAATATAGGCGAGAGTTGATACTGCGCCGCGTTTCAGACCGAAAAGCCCGGAAACAAGGCATACTCCGAGAGTCTGAAGCGTAATCGGAACTGTAAGAGGAATAGAAATCCACGAGCAAACCGCGATTAGAGCAACTGACAGTCCCATATATGCCAGGTCAATAGTTTTAAATTTCTTATTTGTTACTTCTTCCATATAATCACCGAATATATTTTATATGGGAAAGAAGATATTGTCAACTAATAATTTTAACAAGGTTTACAATTAACAAAAGGTTAGGGAGGGCATTGCTCTCCCTTAACCTTTTGTTAGATTTTTGTAAGCGCCTGGTCGATATCTGCGATTATGTCGTCAGCCGACTCAATGCCGCACGAGAAGCGGATGAGGTCAGGAGCTACGCCGCATTCTTCAAGCTGCTCATCAGTAAGCTGACGGTGAGTAGTTGAAGCCGGGTGCAGACAGCAGGTGCGCGCGTCCGCAACGTGAGTTACGATAGCAGCAAGCTCAAGACTGTCCATAAACTTTGTTGCAGCCTCGCGTCCGCCTTTGATACCGAACGAAACAACGCCGCAAGTTCCGTTTGGCATATACTTCATAGCGAGCCCGTGCTGGTCGTCATCTTCAAGCATAGCGCATTTAACCCAGGTAATCTGAGGATGAGCTTTGAGGTGCTCAGCGACCTTGAGTGCATTCTCACAATGGCGAGCCATACGAAGATGAAGCGTCTCAAGTCCGACATTGAGAAGAAATGCGTTCTGCGGAGCCTGGATTGAGCCGAGGTCGCGCATAAGCTGAACGGTAGCCTTTGTTATATAGGCGCCTTCGCCAAAGGCTTCGGTGTACACAAGACCGTGATAACTGTCGTCGGGAGTGGTGAGACCGGGGAACTTATCGTTCTGAGTCCAGTCAAACTTGCCGCTGTCTACGATTGCACCGCCGATAGTCGAAGCGTGACCCTCCATATACTTAGTTGTGGAGTGGGTTACGATATCGCAGCCGTATTCAAACGGACGGCAGTTAATCGGTGTTGCAAAAGTGTTGTCGATAATGAGCGGAATTCCGTTTGCGTGCGCAACGTCGGCAAATACCTTAATGTCCATAATATCAAGGCTCGGATTAGAAATTGTCTCGCCGAAAATTGCCTTTGTGTTCGGCTGAATAGCAGCCTGAATTTCTTCGGCTGTTGCGTGGGGCGGTACAAAGGTGAAATCAATACCGAGCTTGCGCATAGTTACGTTGAAGAGATTGAAGGTACCGCCGTAAATTGCAGACGACGACACGATATGGTCGCCTGCCTGTGCGATATTAAATACTGCATAGAAGTTCGCAGCCTGACCGGATGACGTCAGCATTCCTGCAACGCCGCCTTCGAGCGCTGTTATCTTTGCAGCCGCGTGGTCGCAAGTCGGATTCTGGAGTCGGGAGTAAAAGTATCCTGAGGCTTTAAGGTCGAAAAGGTCGCCCATAGCCTCTGATGAATCGTACTTGTAAGTCGTAGACTGTACAATCGGTATTACTCTCGGCTCTCCGTTTTTTGGTTTGTATGCACCTTGCACACAAATTGAATCAATGTTCATATTTTTGTCCTCCTAAAGGGTATTTTGCTATAATAATCCGTACTCCTTGACGAGCGCGTCATATTCCTTATCGCTGATTGAAATAACGCTGCCGTGGCGCGGAGATGTTGAATTAATCGTGCTCAGCGAATTGTCGAGTGTTGTAAAATCGGTAAAATTATCAGAACGGTTAAGAACGAAATATCCGTCAAGATATGCGTCAGCGAGCATAACAAGATTGTCTGTACCGTTAATGAAGTACGAGTTACAGCCCTCAAGCGCGACATCGCTGCTCAGTACCTTCTGCGGGTTTGCGGGGTCGCTGTATGGCCCGTTTGCTTTCTTACTTGTTACGTAGCAGATGGTCGCGTTATCCTCATCTTTATAGTAAAGATAATACGTTCCTGTTTTTTTATCAAAGATGATGTCACCGTCGATAGCATTGTTTTCCTTATCTTCACCGAGCTCAGGCTTATACAAAAGCTGCGGATAAGTGTACTTGCTCTGGTCGAGCAAATCGTCCGTATAGCAGTAGTACATTACAGTATGATTCTGCGTTATGCTCCAGGAGGCGAGCGCAAAGTAAACCATATACTTTTGAGCATTCTCGTCCCACATTACCTGAGGAGCCCAGCAACGCTGGATGTCGTCTGCGCCTGTGATTTCGCTCATGCTGATAATTGTTTCATCGCTCCAGTTAATGAGGTCCTTTGAACGCCAGAGAACCATTGTCTTACTGTTTCCCCACCAGCCTGTATTGCAGTCCATATCGGTTGCGATAATATAATAGTAATCGTCCTGACCTTTGAAAATATACGGGTCGCGGCAGTTGAGAGTACCCTTTGTCTGAACGATAACTTCTTCGTTGTTATTAAGAGGAGTGAAGTTGTAACCGTCCTTCGATACTGCGAAATGAATTCTCTGCTGGGTCGTGCTGTTGCCCGTGAAGTATGAGAAGAGATATGCTCCGTTTCGCGACTTTACGGGAACTGCATTTTTGAGTACAACAGTTGTGCAGGAGCGCGCAGGGATACATACTGCCTGAGTCGTTTCGCCGCTCTGATAAAGCTCTAAGTCCTTATCGGCGTCTGTAACGTATGTTGAGAAGTAGTTGTAGCCGCTGTTGCTGAAGCTTGTGTATTCAATAGTGTCGGAATTGTTGATGTATACGATTGCAACGCTTCCGTCGGGGTTGAGATATGCAGATTCTTCAA
>CAMPAT010000099.1 GCA_946633275.1 uncultured Clostridia bacterium | reverse complement strand
AGCCATTGCACCTGAACCGGTGAGAGTGAGTTTGTCAAAAATACCGTCACTATTGGTATCCTGCAGTCTGTAGGTAATATTATTACCGTTTGCACCGCAATTTCCTGCTTGGTCTGCTTTTTTATACGCAAATGCAGTTATTGCAGAAAACGGCATCATTGATACTGCCATCAAAGCAGCAAGGAGAATTGAAAGTAATTTTTTTGAAATTCTCATTTTAATCAAATCCTTTCGTTGAATAAATTTATATTTAAATGTAGTATTTGAGAAAACCGCAGCTGACCACGTTTGTTAACAATTTGATTTAATAACCAACCTGCAGGTTAGTCCTCTCCACCTTAAATATATTATTAATATATATCTTCGTTAAAAAATAATCAATATACATAAAGGTAGTTTTGTATAAAAACTTAAAATTGTAAACAATTTGTAAACTAATTATGAATTGTGAGACTGTCGAAAAAGGGCATAACCACGCCGTACCCATTAAATCACAGGGTGCGACCTCGGTGCACCGCATACAAAATTAAACTATATAAAAAGCCTTGCAAACATCGAGTTTGCAAGGCTTTTGGCGTTTTCCGTTTTTTGCTCGGGGGCGGTACCCTCGTACAGCTCCCACTCACAAGAAAACGGAATTCTGCACCTTTTTCAAAAGTCTCTCAGCGTGCCGCGTAATTATTTTGTCACGACGGATTTTGTTTTGCTCCAGGAGGAGTAATACTTCCTGCCGTTTACCGTCTTATATGTGCGTGTCTGCACATAGTAGCGCTTTTTTGATTTCAGCTTTTTAATTGTTTTTGAATTAGTTTTATTCGATTTGATATTTAAAGTTACGGTAGCTTTTCCGGTGAAGCTCTTGCTCGTTGAGTAACGAACCTGATAACCTGTTGTCTGCGCCGTTTTCTTCTTCCAGCTTGCGGTGAAGCCTTTTGACCTCGGCGTGAGCTTTTTAATCGAAGTTGAAACGGGATTTATTGTATAATATACTGTCCTGCTTCCCGTGTAATTGCCGTACGGCTCAACCTTGACTGAGTACGTTCCTACGTTAGCTCTGTTTTTGTTATATGTCAGCTTGTACGACGCGCGCGGGAGAATGTAACCTCCGTCGTAAACCGTAACGCCCGGCGATTTCATCTTGCCGCTATAGGTGTAAACTGTTTTTGACAGCTTAACGGAGAAGGCGCTCTTCGGCAGAATTGTGAATTTCCTTGTAAATTCGCCCTTGAAGCAGCCGATACCTTTTACCGTCGCTGTTGCTTCTCCTGCGTTTACGTTGTCGTTGCAGGAAAGCGTGTAGTCTGTGCCTTCCTTTAACCTCTTGCCCTTGTGGTAAACTGAAATCTGCGGCACGACTGACTTGCCCGTATAGGTATAGCTGTCTTTTTCAAGGAGGACGTCCTCGTCCTTGATTGTGCCTGCCACGCCGTAGGTATAGCCTGTATCGCCCGGGTACATATCCCAGCAGTTTTTGTCGGGGTCGGTCACTACGATGCGCGCGATTTTCCAGTATCCTGCCTCCGTGTCGTCGGTAATATCTATCTGCTTTTCGTAGCAACCGCTTTCGCCGTTGTACACGGGAGAAATCCATATCCTGCTTTCGCCCGACGGCGACACGATGAGCATATGAAAGCTCTCGATACTGCTGTCAGGGTCCGTTGCGTACGACGTAATATTGACTTTATCGCCGTCTGTTGCAAGCTCGTTTCCGCTTTCAATCCCGACTGTAGTCCACCATACTATAGGCGCCGCTTTGCCGCCCCCCGCGAGGGCGGAAAAAGGAATACTCCACGCCGAAACGAGCATAATCAGCGCAAACAATAAGGATAATGATTTTTTCAAACAATCACCTCAGATATGTTTCACAACCTGCGTAATTTTACCTTCTTTTTTATATACTCTCGGCACTCGGCGCGAAATTCGGCAGGGGAGCTCGTAGTTAAAGGAGCCCGACTTTTCGCTGACCTCTTCCATAGACAGCGTTTCGTTACCCTGCGTTCCGACGAGTACTGCTTCGCTCCCGAGCTCTGCGCCGTCGATATCGCTTACGTCGACCATAAACTGGTCCATACAAACTCTGCCGATAATCTTTGCGCGCTTGCCGCAAATCAGAACTTCGCCGATGTTGCTGAGAGAGCGCGGATATCCGTCCGCGTAGCCTACGGGGATAGTAGCGATTGTTGTGTCCTCTGTTGTGACAAAATCGCCGCCGTAGGACACCTCTCTTCCTGCAGGGAGAGTCTTAATATGGGATATGCTCGTCTTCCATTCCATTGCAGGTCTGATGTCGAGCAGGCTTTTATCCACCTCGTGCGAGGGGTAAAGGCCGTATGTGATGATACCCATTCTGCACATATTGAACTGCTCGTCAAAATTCATAATTCCTGCGCTGTTGTTAATGTGCTTAATCGGAATGACGATTCCTCGCGCAGATAATTTATCGCAGAAGTCACAAAAGCGCTTCTGTTGAGCGAGCGCTTTCGTAAGGTCGCTTTCATCAGCCGTCGCAAAGTGCGAGAATATTCCTTCCGCTGTGATATTAGGCAGCTTAGCGATTTGACTGCAGATTTCTGCGCTCTCGTCGTCAGGCTGGAAACCGATTCTGCTCATTCCCGTATCAACGCAGAAGTGGAAGGGTACGTCTTTGCTCTGACTTACGGCTTCGTCCGACAGCGCCTGTGCGTCTGCGAGGTGAAAAATCGGAATTCTTATATCGTGCTTTACGACCTCGTGATAATCCTCGGGCGAAACGTAGCCGAGGATGAGAATCGGAGTCTTAATTCCGCTGCTTTTCAGCTCGAGCGCCTCTTCAATACACGCAACGCCGAAGAAGTCAAAGTCGCCTTCAAATTCTTTTGCGAGCGCAGCCGAGCCGTGACCGTAAGCGTCGGCTTTGATTACGCCGAGCAGCTTAACGCCGTCTGCAAGCTTTGCGCGCGTGTTGTCAATATTATATTTAACTGCGTCTAAATCAATCTCCGCATAAGTTCTCAGATACATATCTGCCTCCAAAGGAAAATGTATAACATTATATTATAACTTTTACCGTTAAAATTCAAGTCTTATTGTAAAAGCTGCCGAGTTGTGTTATACTAACACTATTATGTATATGAGGTGACGCGTATATATGAAACTATTAGTTCTCGACGGAAACAGTATTGTAAACCGCGCATTTTACGGTATAAGACTGCTTACTAATAAGAAGGGCGAATATACGAATGCGATTTACGGCTTTCTGAATATTCTGCTTAAACTTCAGGAAATGAGCGGCGCAGAGGCGGTTGCAGTCGCTTTTGACGTGCATGCTCCGACCTTCCGTCATAAGATGTACGACGAATATAAGGCAGGGCGTAAGGGTATGCCCGACGAGCTTCGCGAGCAGATGCCTGTACTTAAGAATTTGCTTTCGCTCCTCGGATATAAGACTCTTGAGTGCGAGGGCTGGGAGGCTGACGACATCCTCGGCACGCTCGCTGCCGAGTGCCGCAAGAGAGGTGACGAGTGTTTCATAGCTACGGGTGACCGCGATTCTCTCCAGCTTGCGCACGACGGCGTAAAGGTTCTCCTTGCGCGCACGAAGGGCGGCCAGGCAGTAACCGATGTTTACGACGAAAAAGCGATTATGGACGAGTACGGCGTTACGCCTCGTCAGCTTATTCAGGTAAAGGCGCTTCAGGGCGACAGCTCCGATAATATTCCCGGCGTTAAGGGTATCGGCGCAAAGACTGCGCTTGACCTTATCGCGCGCTTTGAGAGCGTTGATAATATTTATGAGAATATTGATACGATTGATGTTACTAAGGGCGTGCGCGCAAAGCTGATTAACGATAAGGACAACGCCTATCTTTCGCTCAAGCTCGGCGAAATCGTGTGTGACGCGCCGATTGATACGGATATTAAATCATATCTTATTTCTGACGGCGACAGAAAAGCGGCTGCCGCGGAATTCGTGCGCCTTGAGCTTTACTCGCTTATTGACCGCTTTCACCTTGACGGTAACGACGCTGCGGCAATTGAGACGCAGGAAAAGCCGCGCGAGCTCACCTGCGCTGTATGTAACGATACTTCGTCGCTGCTCGAAAGAGTCGGCAACGCGGCATATTTTTACCCTGTGATTATTGACGGCGGCATCAGCGATATGCTCTTCGCCTTCGGAGATGAAATCGTTACTCTGCCGTCCGAGAGCGCAGGCTATGACGAGTTTGTAAAATCATTTTTTGAGAACGAAAACATTAAGAAATATACTTATAATTCAAAGTATCTTCACCGCCTCGCGGCGCAGAGGAATATTGAGTGCAGGGGCGTTTGCGGCGACCTTATGCTCAGCGCGTATCTGCTCAAACCGTCTGATAATAAGTACGATATTGAGCACCTCTGCCTTGAGTACGGCGTGGCGCTTCCGAAGTTCGATAATTCGCTCGGCGGCGAGGATGAGAACGTTTCGTTTTCCGCTGTCCTGAAGCCGCTTTTTGACAAGACAAACGAGCTTCTTGAAGAGGCAAATCAGACT
>CAMPAT010000098.1 GCA_946633275.1 uncultured Clostridia bacterium | reverse complement strand
AGTTCGATAATTCGCTCGGCGGCGAGGATGAGAACGTTTCGTTTTCCGCTGTTCTGAAGCCGCTTTTTGACAAGACAAACGAGCTTCTTGAAGAGGCAAATCAGACTAAGCTCCTTGATGAAATCGAGCTTCCTCTCGCGCGCGTGCTTGCGAAGATGGAGGTTGCAGGATTTTCTGTTGACAAAAAGGGGATTGAGGAGTTTGGAAAGAAGCTGTCCGTCAGAATAGACGAGCTGACGGAGCTTATATATGACGCAGTCGGATATGAGTTTAATATCAACTCGCCGAAACAGCTCGGCGTGGCGCTCTTTGAAGACCTCGGACTTCCTGCGAAGAAGAAAACGAAGAGCGGTTACTCTACGAATGCGGAGGTGCTCGAGGGGCTTCGCTCTGAGCATATCGTTATCGAATATATCCTCGAATACCGCTCGCTGACTAAGCTTAAGTCGACTTACTGCGACGGACTGCTGAAGGTTATTGCGGCGGACGGCAGAATTCATACTTCGTTTAATCAGGTCGAGGCGAGAACGGGACGTATCAGCTCGCTTGAGCCGAATTTGCAGAATATTCCTATTCGTACCGAGCTCGGACGCGAAATGCGTAAGTTCTTTATCGCCGACGACGGTAAAATGCTCGTCGACGCTGACTACAGCCAGATTGAGCTACGCGTTCTCTCCGACCTTGCCGACGATGAGAATATGATAAGAGCCTTCAATAACGGCGACGATATTCATACTATTACGGCTTCGCAGGTGTTCGGACTCCCCGTTGAGATGATTACTAAGGAGCTTCGCTCGCGCGCAAAGGCTGTTAACTTCGGCATTGTTTACGGAATAGGCGCCTTCAGCCTTGCGAAGGATATCGGCGTTACGCGTAAGGAAGCGCAGGAGTATATAACTAATTATCTCGCGACTTACAGCGGAGTAGACAGATATATGACTCATATGATTGAGCTTGCGAAGGAAAAGGGATACAGCGAGACGCTCTTTAACCGCCGCCGTTATCTCCCTGAGCTTGCGTCGTCAAATCATATGCTGCGCTCGTTCGGCGAGCGCGTCGCGCGAAATATGCCTATTCAGGGCACGGCAGCGGATATAATCAAGATTGCTATGATTAAGGTGGACAAGCGCCTTTCTGATGAAGGTATGGAGTCAAAGCTGATACTTCAGGTACACGACGAATTAATTGTTGAAGCGCCTGAAAACGAGGCGGAAAAAGCGCTGCGCATAGTTACTGAGGAAATGGAATCCGCCTGCTCGATGAAGGTTAAGCTCCGCGCTGACGGAGCTGTGGGCAAAACCTGGTATGACGCTCATTAGTGAGATTTATTAATGATAAATGACGGCGGACAAGTCCGCATTCGGTGAAATGAAGATTGAGATTAGAGAAGCAGCGCTTAAAGATGTTGCGGAGATTGTAAAAATTGAAAACGCGTGTTTTTCTGTTCCGTGGATGGAGCAGGGAGTGTGCGAAAGTGTTGAAAACGAGAATACACATCTGTATATCGCTCTTATTGACGGCGAAACGGCAGGATATATGGGCGTTCAGATTTTCAGCGGCGAAGGGTATGTGACAAACGTCGCAACCTTGCCCGAATTTCGCCGAAGGGGCGTGGCGAGGGCTCTGATTAACCGTGCGCTTGAAAACGAGATGGACTTCCTCACGCTTGAAGTACGAGAGAGCAATGCGAGCGCAATTTCGCTTTACGACAGTCTCGGCTTTGAGCGCGTCGGAGTGCGCCCTCGTTTTTACCGTAGCCCCGATGAAAACGCCGTCCTGATGACGAAATATAAGGATTGATTATGAAGATTTTAGGTATTGAGAGTTCGTGCGACGAGACTGCGGCGGCAGTCGTCGAGGACGGACGAAAAGTTTTATCAAATGTTATTGCGACCTCGCTTGAGGAGCATAAGCTCTACGGCGGAGTAGTGCCCGAGATTGCCTCGCGCCGTCACGCCGAGAGCATCAGCGGTGTGGTTAAAGAGGCGCTCGCACAGGCAAGCTGCACCGTGCGCGACATTGACGCCGTTGCCGTTACATACGCGCCGGGGCTTATCGGCTCGCTCCTCGTCGGGGTTAATTTTGCGAAAGGTCTTGCCCTTTCGTCAGACCTTCCGCTTGTGCCCGTCCATCACTTGCGCGGACATATTGCGTCGAATTATATCACGAGCGACATTGAGCCGCCGTTTTTATGCCTCGTTGTAAGCGGCGGACATTCGCATATCGTGTCGGTTAAATCGTACACGGATTTTGAGGTAATCGGCAGAACGCGCGACGACGCCGCAGGCGAAGCGCTCGACAAGGCGGGACGCACTATGGGGCTTGCTTACCCCGGCGGAGTAAGTATAGATAAGCTCTCTCCCGAGGGCGATGAGAACGCATTTAAGTTCCCCGTACCGAAGGTGAGCACGTCGCCTTATGATTATTCCTTCAGCGGACTTAAGACTGTAGTTATCAATATCGTCCATAACGCCGCTCAGAAGGGCGAAGATATCAATACTGCCGACCTTGCCGCTTCGTTCCAAAACGCGGTAGTCGGATGTCTTCTGACTAATCTTGAAAAGGCGGCTGTCGATTTCGGATTTAATAAGATTGTTATCGCAGGCGGCGTTTCCGCAAACTCAAAGCTCCGCTCGCGGGCGCAGGAAATGTGCGACTCACACGGTTGGTCGCTCAATATCCCTGAGCTTAAGTATTGCGGCGATAATGCGGCTATGATTGCTTCTCAGGGCTATTTTGAATACCTCGGCGGAGTTCGCGCCGACGAGAGCCTTAACGCATACGCGACTATGCCGCTCGATGATGTGCAATACTAATTACTAAAAAGCTTTTGTACTCGCAAAGGCTTTTTGTTATTTGTGACAATTTAATGAATTTTGGCGAGTTGGTATTGCACTTCGATTTAGAATTAAGTATAATTATACTGACAAACTTTATAGTTTAAGTTGTATTTTATCAAAAGGAGATAAAGATATGAACACTAATCTTACTAAGAATCCTTCACTCCTTGCCTGGCTTGATGAAAAGGTTGATTTCTTAAAGCCGGCGCAGATTGTTTGGATTGACGGCTCAAAGGAGCAGATTGACGCTCTTAAGGCTGAGGCTTGTGAGACAGGCGAGATGATTAAGCTTAACGAAGAGCTTCTTCCTGATTGCTATCTTCACAGAACTGCCGAGAACGACGTTGCTCGTGTTGAGGCACGTACGCTTATCTGTACTTCTAAGGAAGAGGACGCAGGCCCGACTAACCATTGGATGGACCCGCAGGAGTGCTACGCAATGCTTAATGATATTGCAAAGGGCTCGTACGCAGGCAGAACAATGTACATCATCCCTTACTCAATGGGACCTGTCGGCTCACCGTTTTCCAAAATCGGTATTGAGATTACAGACTCAATCTACGTTGTACTCAATATGAATATTATGACGAGAGTCGGCAAAGCAGTTCTTGACTGCCTTGGCGACAGCGACGACTGGGTACGCGGTATGCACTGTAAGTGTGATGTTGACCCTGAAAAACGCTGGATTGTACAGTTCCCTGAGGATAATACTATCGTATCTGTTAACTCAGCTTACGGCGGAAACGTGCTTCTCGGTAAAAAGTGCTTCGCACTCCGTATTGCTTCTTATCTCGGCAAGAACGAAGGCTGGCAGGCAGAACATATGCTCATCCTCGGACTTACGAAGCCGGGCGAAGAGACTAAGTATATCTGCGCCGCGTTCCCGTCAGCTTGCGGCAAGACAAATCTCGCAATGCTCATTCCGCCTGAGGGATATCTCCGCAAGGGCTATAAGGTTGAGTGCGTAGGCGACGATATTTCATGGATTAGAAAAGGTCCTGACGGACGTCTTTACGCTATCAACCCTGAAAACGGTTTCTTCGGCGTAGCACCCGGTACTAACGATAAGTCAAACCCGAACGCTCTCGCTGCAACCAAGAAGGGCACAATCTTCACGAACGTTTGTCACAACCTTGATGATAACACAGTATGGTGGGAGAAGCTTGACAAGAATCCGCCTACTCATTGTATCAACTGGAAAGGCGAGGAAATTAACGGAACTTCTGACGAGCCGCTTGCTCACCCGAACTCAAGATTTACTGCTCCTGCAGTTAACTGTCCTTGCCTGTCTCCCGAATTCGAGAACCCGAACGGTGTTCCGATTTCTGCATTCGTATTCGGCGGCAGACGTGCAAAGCTTACTCCGCTCGTATATCAGTCAAAGAGCTGGAACAACGGCGTATTCGTCGGCTCAATTATGGGCTCTGAGACAACTGCTGCTGCAACAGGCGCAGTCGGCGTAGTTCGCCGCGACCCGATGGCTATGCTTCCGTTCTGCGGTTACAATATGGGCGATTACTGGAAGCATTGGATTGAAATCGGCGCAGGTCTTGACCCTGAAAAAGCACCTAAGATTTTCAACGTTAACTGGTTCCGTAAGGACGAGAACGACGACTTCATCTGGCCGGGCTTCGGCGATAACCTTCGTGTACTCGACTGGATTATTGACCGCTGCGAAGGCAAGG
>CAMPAT010000097.1 GCA_946633275.1 uncultured Clostridia bacterium | reverse complement strand
GACCCTAAAGATGAACAAGGATTTCCGCAGACTGTATTACAGGGGCAAAAGCGTCGCTTCGCCCTGCCTTGTCAGCTATGTGATGAAATCGCGCCTGAAGGGCGTGAGATACGGCATAACTACTTCTAAGAAAATCGGAGGCGCAGTTGAGCGTAACCGCTCAAGGCGCGTTATCAGAGCCGCTTTCGCACAGCTTGAAGATAAGATTAACGGCAACTGGGACATCGTTTTCGTTGCACGAAGCAAGACGAGCAAGGTGAAAATGCAGAGCGTACTTGCAGAAATGACAGAGCATTTTAAAAAGCTTGGTGTTATCGATGAATAAGCTCAAGGAACTTATTAAAAAGACAGTAGTTTTTTTAATCCGCACTTATCAGCTTACGCTGTCGCCGCGTTTTTCGCACGGCGCGTGCAGATATACTCCCACTTGCTCGCAGTACGCGCTCGAGGCAGTTGAAATTCACGGCGTGCTCAAGGGCTCGCTGCTTGCGCTGCTGAGAATTATGAGATGTAATCCTTTGTTCAAGGGCGGCTACGACCCTGTTCCCCCGAAGAAAGAAAAATGAGGATAAAGTAAAGTGTATTTAGATTTTATTACGATGGCAGCAAAGAGCGTCAACAGCGGTATGGCGTTTTTGAAGCCGCTTTACTGGGTTTTCGGCAGATGTATGGAGGGACTCCTCGTTGTATTCAACGACCAGTATTTCCTTGCACTCATCGTTTTTACCATTCTCACAAGACTTGTGCTGTTTCCGTTTAATCTCAAGCAGCAGAAGACAATGGCTAAGACTAACCGTATTCAGCCGAAAATTCAAAAAATTCAGAAAAAATACAATGTCAGCGCTATAACAGACCCGAAGCAGCGCCAGAAAGCAAATGCCGCGATGCAGGAGGAAATGCAGGCGCTCTACGCACGCGAGGGACACAACCCGATGAATATGGGCTGCGGACCGATGGCGTTCCAGATGGTCTTCCTTATGGGTATTATCGGAATTATCTATTACCCGATTGAATATATCCTTAACGTTGATATTGCAAGCCACGCAGATGCTATCGCGAAGGCTATCAATTTTGAAGGCAGATATTTCCAGATTGAAATGCTCCAGAACTTTGACCAGTACAAGGACACCCTTGCCGCTCAGTTCCCGAAGCTTTTCACGCCTGATAAAATTGACGCTATCCAGAACTACAAGCAGCATATGTATATCGGCTCGATTGATATGACTCAGGTTCCGCATTGGAAAGACGGAATTATCGTAATTATTCCTATCCTGTGTCTTGTGACATCTATCGGCTCAACAATCGTGTCGACCCTTATCCAGAAGAAGAACAACCCCGCAATGGCACAGCAGCAGGGTCAAATGATGATGATGATGCTCATGATGCCGCTGTTCTCCTTCTATATTGCGTTCCAGGTTTCTGCAGCAGTAGGTTTTTACTGGTGCATATCAAACATTGTAGCTATCGTACAGCAGCTTGTACTCGCAAAATTCTTCCCGCCTAAGAAAAATATTGCGCGCCAGATGGTTGAAAACACTATCGAAAGACGTTCCAGGGAAGAGAGCATCAAAAATGTAAGAGGAAATTAACGGAGGATTTATGATAAAGGAATTTATCGCAACCGGCAAAACCGTAGAAGAGGCAAGCGCCAACGCTAAAGCCGGACTGAATGCTCCTGCGAAGTTTGCACTCGACGTTCATACCGAGGTTATCGAGCTTCCGCGCAAGAAGATATTAGGTCTTTTCGGCGGCGCCGACGCTAAGGTAAGAGCGTATTATGACGACGGAGTGAAGGAAAAGAAGGCTTCGAAGAAGCAGAATAAGAAGAACAAGCCTCAGAAGAAAGCGCCCGAGCAGAAGAAGGCAGAACAGCCCAAGGCTCAGAAGCCTGCTCAGCCTCAGGCTAAGAAAGAGGAAGAACCTAAGAAGGAAAAAGATTTTCCGAAGAGCGTAGACCTTGATTATGCGAAGAGCTATCTTGCAGAAATTGTTAAAGGTCTCGACATCAAAGACGCAAAAATCAACGCTTCTTATGAAGACGGCGTTGTTAATATGGATTTAGAGTGTGACGATTATGGAATCATCATCGGCAGAAGAGGCGAAACGCTTGATTCAATCCAGTATCTCCTCTCTCTCGCTATGAAGAAGAACTCTAACGGCTACGTAAGAGTTTCCATCAACGTAGGCAACTACCGCGAAAAGAGAAACGAAACACTCAGACATCTCGCGCAGAAGAATTCTCAGTACGTTCTCAGAACCGGCAGAAGATACACCTTCGAGCCGATGAACCCGTACGAGAGAAGAGTTATCCATACAGCTGTTCAGGAGATTGAGGGCGTTGAGTCGCGTTCAATCGGCTACAACCAGGACAGACGAGTAGTTATCGAGCCGGTCGGCGGAGTTAAGCCCCGTCAGAACAAGGGTGGAAGAGGCGCAAAGCCTGCGCAGAAGGCAGTAACCTCAAAGCCGGCAGACTACACACCTAAAAAGGACAGAGCAGACCTTCCAAAATACGGAAAGATTGAGCTTAATAAATAACAAGATTAGGCGGACGCTCTGCGTTCGCCTATTATATTAGGTAATACTATGTCAACTACTATTGCAGCTATTTCCACGGGCAACGCGCCGGGCGGAATAGGCGTTATACGCATTAGCGGCGATAACGCGGTTAAAATTGCAGATGAAGTTTTTGAGTGCAGAGACGGCACGTCGCTTACCGACCTCGGCGGTTACCGCGCGAAGTTCGGCAGCATTGTGATTGACGGCAAGCGTCAGGACGACGCCGTTGCGCTTGTTTTCCGCGCGCCGAAAAGCTATACGGGCGAGGATGTTGCGGAAATCTCCGTCCACGGCGGACTTCTCAGCGTGCAGAAAACGCTTGACGCAGTTTTTGCCGCAGGCGCAGCACCTGCAGGCGCAGGCGAGTTCACAAAACGCGCGTTTCTCAACGGCAAAATGGACTTAACTCAGGCTGAGTCCGTGGCGGACATTATATCCGCCGAGGGCGAGGAGGAGCTGAAAGCCTCTATCGGCGCGCTCCACGGCAGACTCAGCAGGAGCATTAACGCCGTTCTTGAAAAACTGCTCGACTCCTCGGCGACAATGGCGGCGTGGGTTGACTATCCCGATGAGGAAATCCCCGAGCTCGAATCAGACGAGCTTGAAAAAACGCTCACCTTCTGCAAAAACGAGCTTAACTCCCTGCTTGAAAGCTACGATAAAGGACAGACAATAAGAAGCGGCGTGGATACAGTAATTGCAGGACGGCCGAATGTCGGCAAATCGAGCCTGATGAATATGCTGACGGGCACGGACAAGAGCATAGTTACTCATATTGAAGGTACTACGCGCGACATAGTGGAGGAAAACGTACGCCTCGGAGGAATAGTCCTTCATCTCAAGGATACGGCAGGACTTCGTGAGTCCGGCGACGTGGTGGAAAATATCGGAATTGAAAAAGCATACAGGGCGCTCGACAACGCACAGCTTGTTCTCGCAGTTTTCGACTCATCAGAGTCTCTGACCGACGAGGACAGAGAGCTGATTAACCGTTGCAGCGGCAAACTCGCCGTTGCGGTAATCAACAAGACTGACCTTGAAACCAGCGCTGATACAGATATAATAAAAAAAGCGTTCGAAAAGACGGTCTTCATCAGCGCGAAAAACGATGAAGGACTGGCAGAGCTTGAAAACGCCGTGACCTCGCTGCTCGGGGTTGCTGATTTTGACAGCAGCGCTCCCCTGCTTGCAAATCTCAGGCAGAAGCAGCACTGCGAAAGTGCGCTCAGCTGTATTAACGAAGCGCTTGACGGCGTTTCGCTCGGCGTGACGTACGACGCAATCAACGTAATGCTCGACGCGGCGGCAGACGAGCTTCTTTCGCTCACGGGCAAAAAAGCGAACGCAGAAGTAGTAAACAATATTTTTTCAAAATTCTGCGTAGGAAAATAAGGACATATTATGTATTTTGCAGGACATTATGATGTAATAGTAATAGGCGCAGGGCACGCAGGAATTGAGGCTGCCCTTGCTTCAGCGCGCCTCGGTGTAAAGACCGCCGTGTTTACAATCAATCTCGACTGGGTCGGAAATATGCCCTGCAATCCGTCAATCGGCGGAACTTCAAAAGGACATCTCGTGCGCGAGATTGACGCGCTCGGCGGAGAGATGGGCAGGGCGGCGGACAAATACTGCCTGCAGTCAAGAATGCTCAATCTCGGCAAAGGCCCGGCAGTCCACTCTCTGCGCGCGCAGATTGACAGGCGCGAATACTCCGCAGGAATGAAGCACACGCTGGAGCTCCAGGAAAACCTTGACATCCGCCAGGGTGAAATCTGTGATTTATTTAAAGACGACAATAATTTGTGGCACGCCGTAACGAGACTCGACGCGGAATTTACCGCAAAGGCTGTGATTATAGCGACGGGTACGTTCCTCGGCGGAAGAGTATATATAGGCGACGTTTCTTATGAGAGCGGACCTGACGGAATGTTTCCGTCAAACGCGCCTGCGCAGTCGCTCAAAAAGCGTGATATTCATCTTC
>CAMPAT010000096.1 GCA_946633275.1 uncultured Clostridia bacterium | reverse complement strand
TCGTCCAAAGATAGTTGTCGTACGGCAGCGTCGTAACGTAGACAGTCTGCTCGTGGTTTGCGTTCTGCTTTTTGATGTACTCGCTTCTCATAACGTCGTAGCTGTGAATAGTTGAGAAAATGCTGAGATAGAATATCACGAGTGCGCACAGCGCTCCTGCAAGCGCGGTACCGATTGTCTTGAGCGTCTGCTTGCTCGGCTGCGCTTTGCGTACTATGTATGCAAACATCTCTGTAATGAGCATTGACATAATGAAATACGGCGGATAGTAGCACCGTGCAGTAATCGGATTAACAATCATCAGCGGAGCTACCATTCCTGCGACGGTTACGAAGAGAAGAAGCAGTTTGAACTTTGTCGCCTTGTCCTTAACGCAGAGAAGAATTCCTGCAAAAAGCGACAGGCAGTACAGCCCTGCAACGCCCCACATAAATACGTTCATTGCCTTTTCAGAATGGATTTCCCAGTTCGGATATCTGTATTTAACGAAGAATAAAATGAGCGCAAAAGCGTTTGCTCCGCCGATAATTCTTGCGTAGAATTTGCCTTTTGCATTCTTGCCTGACTTAACGTAAAGCGCGCAAATTGTGACGAAAAGGGCTGTCGCGATTATGCACATAAATATGTTCCAAGTGAACATATACTGTACGGCATCGTTAAGATGCTCGTAGATTGTAGTAAGCATACTCTCGGAGCCCGATGCAACAGAGCGGTAATCGTCGCCGCCGTCGCCTATAATACCATACGCCGTGTTAGTGAACATCACAGCCGCGCCGCCGATTGCACCTGTGAGAAACGCAATGTGAGTTAAGTAAAGCTTTCTGTGCTTAATCAGCACGAAAAGGATAATCAGCGCGCCTACTCCGATATTAGTGAGCGTGATGTTTTCCATAAACAATGCGCCTGCAAAGCCGATTATGAGAGTAAAAAGCGGCATTGCCTTCGGATACGACGGTTTTTCGTCGTCAAATATATTCTTGATGATTACGAAATACAGCGCAAGCAGGAGGACGGGCGGCATATAGTTTGAGTAGCCTGAAGCCCAGCTTACAATCTGCGCGTAAATTGAACGCGGAAGAATGAAAAACAGCACTCCCGAAAACAGCAGCGTAGGAAGCGTCGCGCTCTTTGAGTAAAAGCAGGGGAGAGTGCACGCAGCGCAGTATGATACTGCCATGCAGATTATCAGCGCGATACGGCTGTTCGAAATCAGGAGTATGAGCAGGTTGCCTAAATATCTTCCGTTGTATCCTGCGAAAAAGCTTGCAAGTCTGTCTGCTCCGATTTTGTCGCCCCACGCCCAGTCGTCATTCGTGTACGGCGTGTAAAATGCGAGGAGCGCAAATACTGCAAGGAGCAGCAGACTCATTATTACAAACGGGGTTTTATTTGCCTTTGAATCAGGTTTCATATTATTCACCTATGTTAAACTGATTGTCA
Organism: uncultured Clostridia bacterium; assembly: GCA_946633275.1. Taxonomy (GTDB): domain Bacteria; phylum Bacillota; class Clostridia; order Oscillospirales; family Acutalibacteraceae; genus Eubacterium_R. Next base: position 3,166 of record CAMPAT010000096.1, on the reverse strand, counting down.
TTGTGCGTGAGATGTTTTCTTGCGATATATATCGGTCTGTTTTTAGTCTGGACGTACATCTTTGAGATGTATTCTCCGAGCAGACCGAAGCAGAAGAGCTGAATTCCGCCGATAAACAGTATCAGCACCACGATTGTCGGGTATCCCTTAACCTCGATACCGAAGAAAATCTTTTGAATTACAATTATAATCAGATAAACGATTGAAATAAACGATGAGAAAAGTCCGAGATAAGTCGCCATTCTCAGCGGCGCGGTTGAAAATGCAAATATGCCTTCGAGCGCGTACTTGATGAGCTTCCTTACGCTCCATTTTGACTCGCCCTCAAATCTCTCTGCAGCTTCGTAGGGGATATACTCCGTCTTAAATCCGACCCAGCTGAAAAGGCCTTTTGAAAAGCGGTGGTACTCGGTCATAGACACGAGCGCGTCAACCATGTTGCGCTTCATAAGTCTGAAATCGGAAGCGCCGTTAACGAAGTCAACCTCGGACATATTGTTTATGATTTTGTAAAAACTCGATTTTACCTTAGCGAGAAGTCCGTTTTCGTGGCGCGTTTCTTGGTAAGCTGTTACGCAGTCGAGTGTGTCGTCCTTAGCCATAACGTCGAGCATTTCGGCAACAACCTCGGGTCTCTGCTGAAGGTCGGCGTCGATGATACATACCATATCGCCCTTTGCGTGCTGGAGCCCTGCGTACATTGCAGACTCCTTGCCGAAGTTTCTGCTGAACGAAATTACCTGAATTTTAGCGCTCGGATTGTTGTTATAAAGCTCGGTGAGCTTTACGAAAGTTGAGTCGGAGCTTCCGTCGTCAACGAACACAAATTCAATCTCCTCAGGTCTTAAATCGAATACCTTGTTAACTTCTTCAAAAAATCTCTGCACGTTGCCTTCTTCGTTGAAGCACGGTGCAACTAATGAAACAAGCATAATTTACCTCTCAAAAATATTTATCCTTTTAATTTTATATAATAATCAGATGATTGTCAATCGTTATACAATATATTTGTTTAAATATGGGATTTTGTTTAGTATATATGATACGAGAAGCGCCGCAAGGAATATAGCGACGGAATATGCAGGAACGCTGATGAAGGAGTTGAAGTCAGTAGTTTTGTATCCGAGGAAATCAAGTCCCTCAACAAACAGCATATGCACGAGATATACGCCGAAGCTGCAGGCAGAAAGCGTCGTAATAATCTTTTTAGTCTTATCTTTTAGTTTCAGTCTGACATTGTCAAACAGCACAAAAACAGCCGCGCTTTCAATAGCAACCGTGACGGAAAGAAATCTGTAGAAATGAAGAATATACCCGCCTCTTGCTCTGGAGATATTAACCGTTGCAACGACAGATACAACCAGCGCAACGGCGGCAATTAAAAACAGTATATGCTTGTATTCTTTTGAAATCTTCGTGTTATGCAAATAGTGCCCCAGCACAAAATAAAACGAGTAATATACTCCAACCATTCCGCAAAACAGACTAATCTGGTGCCTTTCGTAAAAGAGGAAATTAACTTTTTTAAACATTTCCGGACTGACGAAGGACAATATCGTAGGTATCAGGATAAAGAGTATTCCGAAAACAAGTAAAAAGTGCTTTTCGCTGCTTCTGTCGGCTGTGATTTTGCGCAGAAAAGGAGTGTATAAGTAAAGCGAAACCATCAATACCAAAAACCATAAAAAATTTTCGCCGCCGATGAAATCCAAAAAGTATTTTTTTGCGTCGTAATTGTACATAAACAGGTGTTCAAGCGCGTATACTGCCGACCAGAATACGTATGCCGTGACGAGTCTGAGAGCGTTTTTTGCGTACAGTTTTTTCAGCGAAAGCTCTTTGCTGACGTCGAGGAAGAATACTCCCGATATCATTACGAAAACAGGTACTGCCCACCTTACTGCAAGTTCGTAAATGTTAAATGCAAGCCATCTGTTTGACATAATGTTTACGTTATAAATATTCTTTGCAGCAACGTGAAGCACAACAATTGCGAACGCCGATATTATTCTCAGTAAATCAATATTATAATTTCTCTCTTTTTTCACTATCGGTGACATATCAAAATTCCTTTATGATTATTATAAAAATATAATACCAAAATATTACATAAAATGCAATCAAAAAAGCGGACAGTGCTGCTGTCCGCCTTCGTAGTATTATTCGTACGTATGATAATATAATGCTTTTTCCGTGATGAGCTGGTTCATTTCGTTAGGCACGCTGTGGAAACCGACAGCGTATCTCTTGTTTTTCGGGTCCCAGAGGAAGTATGACGCAACCGCCTTTTCAATCTGCTTTGCAATATCGTCAGGAGCGTAGAAGATTTCCGGCTCTTCTCCTTTTTTGTGCTCAACCTCTACTGCGACGTAAGGCTCCTCCATAGTTACAAGGTGCTTGATTACACCCTCGTTATATAACTCGACTGCAGCAAGACCGAGCGTCCGGTGGTCCTTATGATGAGCCTCGGGCGCGTTTGGATAAATTGTGCATACTGTGCAGTCAGGGTCGATTTTCTCGACGAAGTCCTTAATTATCTCTTTCGCTCTTTCGAGAGTGACGTTGCCGTCAACAATTCTCTCGTCGGGGAAGTGAACGTTCTCGCGCTTAACGCCGAGAGCGTCGCAGCTGCCGAAAAGCTCCTGGTCTCTCGTGGCAGTAAAGTCCTCCTTGGTCAAATCGAAAACGTGCTGCTCGTGGCATTGCTCGCAGAATTCGCGGTTGCCGAGACGTAATCTTACGTTTGAGCTTGAACCGTCGGTGCACATAATTACGTGAACGTCATATCCGTTTTTGACTGACGCAGCAATATCAATTCCCATCGTCAAAAGCTCATCGTCCTGATGGGGTGCAAAGTATAAAACGGTATTGCTTGGTTTTGTCAACATAACAGTCGCCCTCTTTTCTTAATTTTTTACTTGTATTATAACATCTGTTAGCGATAATGCAAGAAAAATATTATTAATTTTCGTTTTTATAACTGCCATATTTTTAATTGCTTTCTTTTGGCTTAAGACGCGTACAGCTTACAGATAATAAAGTAATCATTCTTGACTCAAAAGGCAGCATTTATTTATTCCCGTGTTTTTTTATTGAATCAAGCAGTGAAGCCGAACAAAAAACGGCACAAATACTTGAATTTTGACGCTGTTAGTCCATCGGGATA
>CAMPAT010000095.1 GCA_946633275.1 uncultured Clostridia bacterium | reverse complement strand
GAATTGAAAATTGAGAATTTCAGCTTAGGAGAGCATTATGTTTTTAACGGTTACATTGGAGCTGCTCAAGGGCTTTCTTGAGACGTTCAAGATTTTTGCGGCAACGCTCGTATTTGCGCTTCCGCTCGGGCTCATAATGAGCTTCGGCTCTATGTCAAAATTTAAGCCGCTGAAGTGGTTAATAAAAACGTTTATATGGATAATCCGCGGCACGCCGCTTATGCTCCAGCTTCTTATCGTTTATTACGGTCCCGGACTGATTTTCGGCTGGAATCTTATGGAGCGTTTTAACGCGGTGCTCGTTGCGTTTGTGATTAACTATGCCTGCTATTTCAGCGAGATTTACAGGGGCGGAATTCAGTCAATCCCTGTTGGCCAGCAGGAGGCAGGACTCGTGCTCGGTATGACGAAGCGCCAGATATTTTTTAAAGTAACGCTTCTTCAGGTGGTAAAGCGAATTGTTCCGCCGATGAGTAATGAGATTATTACTCTCGTGAAGGATACCTCGCTCGCGCGAATTATCGCCGTTTACGAGATAATATTTATGGGACAGAACTTTATCAAATCGGCAGGACTCATCTGGCCTCTGTTTTATACTGCGGTATTTTATCTCGTGTTCTGCGGAGTGCTCACTCTTCTTTTCGGCGCTGTTGAAAAGAAAATGAGCTATTTTGATTAGGGGGTGTAGCTGTGGCATTACTTGAAGTACGTAATATCGTAAAGCGCTTCGGTAAGACAGAGGTGCTCAAGGGCATTGATTTTGACCTTGAAAAAGGCGAGGTAATCTCAATTATAGGTTCCTCAGGCTCAGGAAAAACTACGCTTCTGCGCTGCATTAACTTCCTTGAATTCGCAGAGGAGGGAACGATTACTGTCGACGGCGAGTGTATTTACGACGGAAGCCGCGATAAGAAGATAAAAGAAAAGGATTTGCGAAAAAAACGTCTCCATTTCGGACTTGTTTTTCAGCAGTTTAATCTCTTCCCGCAGTACAGCGTTAAGCAGAACGTTATGCTCGCGCCGAGCCTTATGAAAATGGGCTCTAAGGAGGAGCTTGAAAAGCGCGCGCTTGATATAATTGACTCTGTTAATATGAGCGACAAGGCGGATTTTTACCCGAGTCAGCTTTCAGGCGGACAGCAGCAGCGTGTTGCTATCGCAAGAGCGCTAATGCTCAGTCCTGATATTCTCTGCTTTGATGAGCCTACCTCGGCGCTCGACCCGGAGCTTACGGGCGAGGTGCTTAAGGCAATTAAGGAGCTGAAGGAGAAAGGCAGCACAATGCTCGTCGTTACTCACGAAATGGAGTTTGCGCGCAATGTGTCAGACAAGATAATTTTTATGGCGAACGGCGTTGTGGAGGAGGCAGGAACGCCTCAGCAGATTTTTGAGAATCCGAAGAGTGAAAAGACGAAGGCGTTTCTTGCAAATTCACTTGAGAAAATATAGGGAGAGGCTTGCTTGGCAAGCCTCTTTTTAAATGTGGGCGGCAGGTTGCCGACCCGTTTCGCAAAACTCAAATTTCCTATTGATTAAGTTCATAAAAAATGATAAAATAATTTTATATAAAATTTTGCAAAAAAGGCTTGAATTTTCCTACCTGAGTGTTATAATGTGCACCCAAATAAAAAACAGAGCCGAGGTAAGTGCTATGGATTACAGATTTTATTTCATTTATACCCTTGAAGGCAGAGTGAAGAGAGCGACGGAGCCGAACGCGGATTTTGACTTCACTTTTACTGAGAATAAGAACGGTATCAGAGCTGTACTTAAGCCGAAGAGACCGATTACAGTAAACAAGTTCTATATTGAGCGCGACTATAAGTTTAAAGACGGCGCAAAGTTTTTTGCAAACGGCTTCCAGTCCTGGACGGATACTAAGGAATTTGTCAAGACTGACAAGATGGACGGTATCGGCAGAATCGGCAGGAGCATTTATGGCAGAACGATGGGTATGGACGCAGGCGGCGACTATAACTTCGTAAACGAGGAGAAAACTGCAGGCGCCTTCCATAGCAACGGCATTGCGTATATAAGAACGGGAGACAACATTGATTTTTACGGCTCAAAGTCAGACCGTACCGGCTATACGATTATCTATGCTGATATGAATAAGAATACTCTCACTTTTTCTAAGGATATCGAGGGTATCGTTATTGAAAAGCCGTATGAAATCCTGAATGTTTTTCACGCCGAGGGCGAGTACGACTGGGTGTTCGACAGATATTTTGAGGCTATTGACGTTAAGCCGCTTACCGATAAGAAATTAAAGGGCTATACCTCGTGGTATAACTATTATGAGAAAATTAATGAGAAAGTTATTCTGCGCGACCTTGAAGCGCTTGCTCCGTACAGGGAAGAGGTAGGACTTTATCAGATTGACGACGGCTTTGAGACTGCTGTCGGCGACTGGTTCTCAATTGATAAGAAGAAGTTTCCTCACGGTCTCAAATATGTTGCGGACGCTATTCATGAAAAAGGCTTCAAGGCAGGATTATGGCTCGCGCCATTCGGCGCAAAGCGTAACTCAAAACTCGCCAAGGAACACCCTGACTGGCTCGTAACGGGACTTAACGGTCAGATTGTACCTGTCGGTCACAACTGGGGCGGATTTTACGCGCTTGATATTTATAATGAAGAAGCGCGCGCATACATAAAGAGCGTTTTTGATACAGTATTCAACGAATGGGGCTTCGATATGGTTAAGCTCGATTTCCTCTATGCCGCTGCGACGATTCCTATGCACGGCAAGACGAGAGGGGAGATTGCTTACGACGCAATTGACCTTATCCGCGAATGCTGCGGCGAGCACCCGATTCTTGCTTGCGGCGCGCAGCAGCTTCCGTGCTTCGGCAAGGTTGAATATATGAGAATAGGCGCGGATATGTCGCTCGGATGGCCGCATACTTTCCTCAGAAGGAATATGCACCGCGAGGATGTTTCCACACCTAACGCTATCGCAAACAGCATTTACCGCCGCGGATTTAACGGCAGGGCGTTCCTCTGCGACTCGGACGTTTTCCTCCTTCGCAGAACGAATATTAAGTTCACCCCTCAGCAGCAGGCGCTTCTCGCTCAGTTTATTAAGATTTTCGGCAAGGTGCTTCTTATGAGTGATAACATCGCCGATTATGACGAAGAACAGCTTAAGATGTTCCACCATATTATGGATGACGACGATACGGCGCTCTCCGATGTGAAAGAGGACGGCGGCGTTGTAACGGTTAATTATATTGAAAACGGAGAGAACAAACAGCTTAAGTTCAATTATAACGACGGAACAATTTATTAATCGTACCGTATGATATTAAGGAAAAAGAATGAATACATATTTATTAATCGGAATAATCGTGTTGCTTTTGGTGGTTATTGTGCTGCTTATTGCAACGAAACCGAAACAGAATAACGATACGGCGCTTCTTGAGCAGAAGCTCGACCTTACTGCAAAGAGCACAAACGATAAGCTCGGCGAGCTGTCGGGAAAGATGAGCGAGCTTACTGAGAAGAATTATCAGCAGCAGATTAAGCAGATGCAGATGCTCTCGGAAGCGACGGAAAAGCAGGCGAAAACAGTCAGCGACTCAATCGGCAAAATGCAGGAGAGTAACGAAAAGAAGCTCGAGGAAATGCGCGCGACAGTTGATGAAAAGCTGACAAAAACGCTTAATACTCGCCTTAACGAGTCGTTTGAAACGGTATCAAAACAGCTCGGCGCGGTTTATAAATCTCTCGGCGAAATGCAGCGCCTTTCAGGCGACGTGACTACGAGCGTGCAGGGACTGAACCGCGTGCTTACGAACGTTAAGAGCCGCGGAACGTGGGCAGAGGTACAGCTTGCAAATATCCTCGACGAAACTATCCCGAATATGTATGAGAAAAATGTACGTACAAATCCTAAGTATAACGGACAGGTGGAATTTGCTGTAAAAATCCCGAATTCCGAGGACGAAACAGTAACGTGGCTTCCCGTTGACAGCAAGTTTCCGATGGAAGATTACGCACGCCTTTCCCAGGCTGCAGAGTCTGGCGATACAGTTGCTCTTGAAGCGGCGAAGAAGGCGCTTGAAACTACTGTTAAGAACGAAGCAAAGATGGTAACGCAGTATATCTCCGTTCCGGAAACTACGCCTTTTGCAATTCTTTATCTTGCAACGGAGGGACTTTACGCAGAGATTATGAGCAGTAAAAATGCTGTTGCGGAGCAGCTCCAGGCGCAGGGCGTTATGCTCGCGGGGCCGAGCACGATTACGGCGCTTCTCAATTCACTCGCAATGGGCTTCCGCTCAATCGCGATTAATAAGAAGGCGAGCGAGGTTTACGACGTTCTCGGCGCAGCGAAAGCGCAGTATGACAAGTTCGGCGACCTGCTTGAAACTGCGCGCAAACGCATTGAGCTTGCAGGAAAAGCAATCGGCGAGGCGGAGAACAAAAACGCCTATATCCAGCGTAAGCTTAAGACTGTAGAAACTCTCGATACTGCCGAAGCAGACGATATTTTAGGTATAGAAAAAGCGACTGATTAATCAGTCGCTTTTTTAGGCCAAAGGGAAAAGGCCAAAGGCCAAAGAGTAAAGACCAAAGGGAAAAGGGCTAAGAGATTTTAGTCCTTTTTT
>CAMPAT010000094.1 GCA_946633275.1 uncultured Clostridia bacterium | reverse complement strand
ACGTTGCTCCCGCAGGTCTCGTTGTTGCAATCATCCGCGAGGATTTACTCGGCAACGCACGCGATATCACTCCCGTTATGATGAACTACAAGGTTCAGGCTGACGCTGATTCGCTTTACAACACTCCTCCTTGCTACACAATCTATATCTGCAAGCTCGTTCTTGACTGGATTAAAGAGGAGTTCGGCTCGCTTGAGGCTATGAAGGCTCATAACGAGAAGAAGGCAGCAATCCTTTATAACTTCCTTGATAACTCAAAGCTCTTCAAGGGCACAGTAGTTCCCGAGGACAGAAGCCTTATGAACGTTCCGTTCGTAACAGGCGACGAGGAGCTTGACGCAAAGTTCGTTAAGGCTGCTACTGAAGCAGGCTTCGTAAACCTTAAGGGTCACAGAACAGTAGGCGGTATGCGCGCTTCTATCTACAATGCAATGCCTGTTGAGGGTGTTGAAAAGCTTGTAGAGTTTATGAAGAAATTTGAAGAGGAGAACGCATAAGCAATTTTGCAAACGCTAAATTCTTTATAAGCTTTTCAACATACTATTCTCCAAATCTTTGATTTGGAAAAAACAGTCCGGCGGACTGTTTTGTAGAATAGTGATAAAACTTCCAGTAGAGTTTATGAAGAAATTTGAAGAGGAGAACGCATAAGCAATTTTGCAAACGCTAAATTCTTTATAAGCTTTTCAACATACTATTCTCCAAATCTTTGATTTGGGAAAAACAGTCCGGCGGACTGTTTTGTAGAATAGTGATAAAACTTCAAGTAGAGTTTATGAAGAAATTTGAAGAGGAGAACGCATAATGTATAATATTAAAACACTCAATAAGATTTCAAATGTAGGTCTTTCTAAGTTTGACACAACAAAGTACACCTACGGCGACGACATTGAAAACCCGGACGCAATTATGGTGCGTTCGGCATCAATGCACGATATGGAAATGCCCGAGTCTCTTCTTGCTATCGCAAGAGCAGGCGCAGGCACAAATAACATTCCCGTTGCAGACTGTGCAGAGCAGGGTATAGTTGTATTTAATACTCCCGGCGCAAATGCAAATGCCGTTAAGGAGCTTGTAATCCTCGGTATGCTTCTTTCATCAAGAAAGGTTACTAAGGCTATCGACTGGTGCAAGACTATTAAGGACGAGGGCGACAATGTCGGCAAGACTGTCGAGAAGGGTAAGTCTGCATTCGCAGGTCCTGAAATCAAGGGCAAGACTCTCGGCGTAATCGGTCTCGGCGCAATCGGACGCCTTGTTGCAGAAGCTGCGGTTGACCTCGGTATGAAGGTTATCGGTTACGACCCGTTCCTTCCGTCAGACGCTCAGCTTAAAAACGGAATTGAGCTTAATAATAATCTCGAAGAGATTTTCCCTGTGGCTGACTATATCACACTTCACGTTCCGCTTACCGATGATACTAAGAATCTCATCAACCGCGAAACAATCGACACTATGAAAGACAGCGTTCGCATTATGAACTTCGCACGCGGTGCGCTTGCAAACAGCGCAGACGTTGTTGAGGCTCTTGAGGAAGGCAGAATGGCAGCTTACGTTACTGACTTCCCGGACGCAGAGGTTATCGGCGTTGACGGCGTAATTGCTATCCCCCACCTCGGCGCTTCTACTCCTGAGAGCGAGGAGAACTGTGCGGCTATGGGCGCTATGGAGCTCATTGATTTCCTTGAGAACGGTAATATCAAGAACTCTGTAAATATGCCTGCAGTATCAGTACCGAAGTCAGGCTCTGTAAGAATTACTGTTATTCATAAGAACCAGCCGAATATGATTTCTACTGTTACTGATACTATCTCAAAGGACGGCGTTAATATCGCTTCATTTGAGGATAAGAACAGAGGCGAAATTGCGTACTCAATCATTGATTGCGATACTGACGTGTCGTCGTCAGTCGTAACTGATATCGAAGCTATCGACGGTGTAATCAAGGTAAGAGTAATTAAATAAGGACAGCTTATCATAATTTTGCGGCAAAAAAGGAACTGCTACTGCAGTTCCTTTTTGCTTTTCATATCGTTTATGAGGTTTATAAAATCTTCGGCGTTCTGAAGCGGAAGCCGAACTTCCTTGCGCCCTTCGTAGCCGTATTTTATGAGCACATACTCCTCGTTATACGCTCCGCCCTCAACCTCCTCAATACGCTGGTTTACGGGCTCGGTACAAAGCGCTGCGCTTTTAATTCCTTTTATCAGAATTTCATTTCTGAAGCTGTGAACGTACGGTACGATACAGCAGTAATTAATTATGAGCTTGTCGTCGGTTACAGTCAGTCCCTTGTGTCCTTCCCAGTATTTTATCTGCAATACGGCGAAGATAACAGCCGTGAGGCTCCACGCAATCGGCATACATAATGAATCGAGCGCGTCAATACCGAACAGATTGAGAAGTAAAGTAATCAGCACAAGCACGGGTACTGCAAGAATTGCAATAATAAAATTCTGCAGACAAACGTATAGCGTGTTGAGCGCTTTTGAGCGGTATTTGAATTTGTATCTTTTATTCATACAATCATCCGTTCAGGATTTCAAAATTCTTCTTGTTTGAAGCATAAAGGTTCTTAAACGCCTTGAAGTTTCTGTCATAAACAGCTTTGTTTGCCGGGTTCGGCTTGTAAGTAACTTTTGCGGGGATGAGCTTCTTTACGTCTTTAATTGACGGGAGCATACCCGTACCTACTGCGATGAGTGCTGCAGCTCCTACTGCGCCTATGTTCTGAGGCGAGTCGACAACCTCGACGTTGCGCTGGAGAATATCAGCAAGTATCTGACAGGTGGAAGCGCCGAGCGCGCCTCCGCCGCAGAAACGTACGGTGTCCTTAATATGTACTTCCTTTTTCTTGTCCTGTCTCTCGAGCATCCATCTCATATGGAAGCAGATACCTTCAACTACGGAGCGGATAAGCTCCGTCTTGCCTGTTTCAAGCTTGATGTTGAAGAACATACCTGCGGCGTTCGGGTCTTCAAACGGGCAGCGGTTTCCGTGCAGCCACGGAGTGAATACTACGCCGTTTGAGCCGGGCTCTGCGCGGTCAACGACTTCCTCAAGATAATCGTAAAGGTTGACTGCGATATCCTCGTAGCTGTCCGACGGAGCAGCGTGGTGCGAAAGATAAACGCCGATTTCATCGAGCGCAAGGTGGTCCTTAACCCAGCTTACGCACTTGTTCGAGGTCTCAAGCTCTGCGAAATAGTTGTATGCGTCAGGGTCGGCGCCTACAATAGCGGCAATCATTGCTGTTGTATCAACAATCTGATTTTCAACAACTGTGCCTACCCAGCCTGATGTGCCTGAGTAAATGTGAGTGTCGCCGACCTCAACTGCGCCTGCGCCCACGCCGATGAGCGAAGCGTCGCCGCCGCCGCCGTAAACAGCCGTGCCTGGTGCGAGTCCGAGCTCTGCTGCCGCTTTTTCAGTAACCTCGCCGACTTTGTCAGTACACTTGGTAATTCTCGGCAGGTGGTCCATATTGATGCCGAACATATCGCAAATCGGCTTGCACCAGCCCTCATGACCTTTTCTCGTGTCGTAAATCATAGTGGCGAACGCAGAGTCAGTAGTCATTATGAACTCGCCGCTTGCACGCGCGATGAGATATTCCTTGACGTCGAGCCACTTGTAAAGCTTCTTGAAGTTTTCAGGCTCGTTATTTTCAAGCCACTTGTATTTCCAAAGCGGGTCTTTAACGGAGAGGGGGGCGGCGCCCGTATATTTTAAGCACTTGAGCAGTTTTGCCGCGTCTGCACCGGCAATCTGGAAGCCGTGCGCAATTCCGTCTTTAAGCTCCTGTGTTGCGCGCTGGTCCATATATGTCATCGGACGGCGAATGCAGTTTCCGTCCTTGTCTACAGGAACAAAACCCTGCATAGCAGAGCAGAAACTGATGCCCTCAATCTGCTCTTTCGTGATGCCGGGAGCCTTGCGGAATACCTCTTTTGTAGTGAGGCACATTGCCTGCCACCATTCGTCAGCGTCCTGCTCGGCTCCGCCCTTTACGCCCGTTTCTTCGTCAACGTAAAGGCTGTATCCCGATGTCTGAGATGCGATGATTTTAATCTCCTTGTCAATTTCGATAAGACAGGTCTTAATGCCTGTAGTACCCGTATCGTAAGTTATAACATATTTTCCCATTATATTAACCCTCCAAGAGTATTAATTACTTCTCAAATGTGAATGCGCTCTCGATGAACTTTAACAGCTGGCTTACAACCTGTTCCTCATCCATTTCGTCAACATCCACTCCCGTGTAAATTTCAAAACGCTTTCTGTAATAATCACAAGTGTACGAAAATTGCAGCGACATCAGCAGATTGTCGAGGAAGAAGGCGAACATTCGCGGGTCGAGGTCCGGCCTGACGTCGTCCTTTGCGAGCGCCTGAGCGATAGATGTAATGTATTTTGTGCTCGTGCTCGTTTCGATTTCCTCTGCGAGAAGATGTGCTCTTGAGGAATTCTTTTCGCTCGTGATTTCATTGTACAGCTTGATGTAATTTGCGTTGGCTTTTGAGTGACGGCACGTCGTTCTGATAACCTTTTCGGCTTTAATCAGGAGCTTGTCGTCGCTCTTCATAATCTCGTCGAGCGCGTCGTCGAGAATTTTCATTCCACGCTGAAGACAGGTTAC
>CAMPAT010000093.1 GCA_946633275.1 uncultured Clostridia bacterium | reverse complement strand
GTCTATACATAAAATATGCAAGTTTGAAGCATGCCATTGTAACAAGGGCTGTGTTGCCGATTTGCTCGAATATATTATGAGCGGACAGGCAGACGAAGATATTTTGAGAGGTAAGATATAATGTTCATTGGTGCACATCTGTCGTCGTCGAAGGGTTATACTGCAATGCTCGAAACGGCGCAATCAATCGGTGCGAATACTTTTCAGTTTTTCACGCGTAATCCTCGCGGCGGCGCAGCAAAACCGCTCGATGGCGAGGACATCGCCTGCTTCCTCAGCAGAGCGAAGGAGGAATCGTTCGGCAAAATTCTTGCTCACGCGCCGTATACGCTTAATCTCTGCAGCGCGAAGCCCGAAGTGCGCGAATTTGCGGCAAACACCTTTAAGGACGATTTAATCCGCCTTGAGCAGACGCCGGACCAGCTTTATAACTTCCATCCCGGCTCGCACGTCGGACAGGGCGTTGAGGTCGGAATTGAACTTATATCAAACGCGCTGAATGAGGTTATGTTTGACGGTATGACGACCACCGTTCTGCTCGAAACTATGGCGGGCAAGGGCAGCGAGGTCGGCGCAACCTTCGAGGAGCTGCGCGCTATTATTGACCGTACGGAGATGAACGATAAAATCGGCGTTTGCCTTGACACTTGCCACGTCAGCGACGGCGGATATGATATTACTAATCATCTCGACGACGTGCTCGAGGAGTTTGACAGAGTTGTCGGAATTGAGAGACTTAAGGCGCTTCATATTAACGACAGCAAGAACCCTGTCGGCGCTCATAAGGACAGACACGAAAAAATCGGCGAGGGCTTTCTCGGCGTAAAGACGTTTGAGAATATTGTTAATCATCCTCAGCTCGCTGAGCTTCCGATGTTCCTCGAAACGCCTAACGAGCTTGACGGCTACGCGCGCGAAATTGCGCTCATTAAATCACTCAGGAGATAAGGCTTATGATGAAAGTACGATACGCCAACGAGGCGGATTACGAGCAGGCGCTCGTGATTGACAAAACAATTACGAGAAGCGAATTTCGCCGCTGGACTGAGAATTCCCAGGTGCTTTTCATTTACGAGGGCGACGATTTTGCAGGCTGGCTTCAGTACAGCCTTTTCCTTGAAAAGTACCCGTTCATTAACCGTTTTTATATCCTCCCTGAATATCGCGGCCTCGGCGACGGAAAGCTCACTCTTTTAATCTGGCAGCGACAGATGGAGGAGCGTTTCTTTGACAAGGTTATGCTCTCGTGCGAGGGTACTAATGAGAAGGCGCAGAAACTCTATGAGGGACTTGGATATAAAAAAATCGGCGCGCTCTCAATGCACGATAATTCTGACGAAATCGTGTATATGAAAGTCCTGCCGAAACCTGATATATAATATATTGTTATAATAGTTTTAGAAATTTAGCAGGGGCTGTAAGATACAGCCCCTCTTTTACTTACTGTTTTGTGATTTGTCGATTACTTTGTACAGCTCGCTGTACGGGTCGTCAATCATTTCGATTTTTTCATCGAGCTTAAGTATCTTGTTTTGCGTGGTTGTGTACTCTTCCCATTGCGGTACGCCGTCGTCGTTCGGGTTTCCTGTTTTTACGAAGTTAACCCAGTAGCTCTGCATAGTTTTTGACAGTTCGTAGTCCTTTTCGTCGTACAGCTTGCCGTGGCGCCACAGATTTCCGTAAGCGTACGGGAGCTCGCCTGCGTGGTATGCCTTGAGCGATTTGTTATTCTTGCTGAAATAGTAGAAGTAAACAGGCTTGTTCTGCGACGCAATATAGTCCGACCATGTCTTGTGACTGTATGCGAACCACGTTCCTCCAAGCACGTGATTGAACGCGCCTTTTGCACTTCCGCCAGCCTCGACTGCGAGCGTGTATTCGCTCTTGTTGCTGTCGGGCGGATATATTTTAAGCACGTCGTCTGCGTATTCGCCGAACAGGTCTTCCATTCTGTTTTTGTAATCTTCATCTTCAATCTTTGTGAAGAGGTTGAATACATCTGCCTCGTGCGCGTTGTATCCGTTGAGGAGCGCCTGCTCGTTGTTATTGCCTTTTTCATAAGTGAGATACGGCTGCTCTGTAATTGCGTATCCGTCAACGGTCATTGCGCTGTTGTTTGCAGTCGTTTCCAGCAGCTTTTCTGCACTCATTGCGCGCAGCTCGCCTGCGTTTTTTACGCTGTATTCTTCAAGCGTCTTATTGCCCTGCGCGAGCGCGTCGCCGTAGCTTCTGAAGGTGTGGTACGGCACCTTTGGCGTGATACCGCTGCTCTCTGCAATCGCGTATCTGAACAGCCCCTTTGCAAGCGGAGAAACGCACAGAGCGCCTACGCTTGACGAGCCTGCCGATTCGCCTGCTATGGTGATTTTTGAAGCGTCGCCGCCGAAGGCAGCGATATTTTCATTTACCCACTTCAGCGCCGCAATCTGGTCGAGCAGACCGTAGTTACCCGTCGTATGGTTTGGCGACTCTTCTGCAAGGCTTTCGTGCGCCATATAGCCGAATACGTTGAGTCTGTAGCCGAAGTTTACCACAATAATTCCTTGTTTTGCGAGGTCTTCACCGCGGTATTCGCTGAAGGACGGCTGACCTGTTGTGAGCGAGCCGCCGTGAATGAAAAACAGCACGGGCGCGTTCTTAACCTCGCCTGCAGGCTTCCATATGTTCAGGTAAAGCGAGTCCTCGCTGAGCGCCTCGCGGTAGTTATCCTTAAGACTGATTTTGAAATCATTGTATCCTACGATTTTTGTGAGAGAATTCATAATTTCGCTGTCGCGCTTTTGCATAGACATCGGCGCAAAATGGTCGCACGCCCTTACGCCGTCCCATTTTTCGGGAGCCTGCGGCTCTTTCCATCTCAACTCTCCTACGGGCGGCTTTGCATAAGGAATACCTGCGTAAACCTCTACGCTTTCGTCTTCATTTTTGACTCCTGTCAGCTCTCCTTCGTTTACCTTGATAACGTCGGTGACGGAAGGATTCTTGTTTTCAACCGCAGGAACTGTCTTGTACGGCGGCTGAGAGATTGCAATCGTGCCGCCGAGCAGCGCAAAAAAGCAGAGCCATGTAAGAAGCCTTATATACCATTTCTTATTCTTTATTATCTTAATTTCGAGCGCGATATATGCGGCGAAAATTACTGCTGAGATACACCAGCCGAGCAGAGTGTTTTTTCCGAGCTCAAGCACAGCAAAGAAAATTATTGCGCAAAGCACTATGGTTATACGGAATAATATGCTTACTCTCTTTTCGTTATTATCCATCATATCTCCTTACAGCGTTTTGGATTTGAGAGGCTTTCTCGGCACAACTCTCTTATAGTTTACATCGGGATAACCGATAATCATACAAGTAACGACCTTGTGACCTCTCGGCAGTTTAAGCATAGCCTTGATTTTCGGATTGAGTTTTGTGCACGCAACGAAGAAACCGCTGTAAAGCACACCGAGCCCGAGCGTATTAGCCTCCAGCTCCATATATGCGCTCGCGAGAGTTGCGCTTACTTCGTCGCCGCCGCTTACCGCAATAACAAGCGGCGCTTTTTTGAAGAAAAAGTTGTCGTGAATGTCAACGTTTTTAAGCGAAGCGGAAAAGATTTTGCCGATTCCTACGCCCGCTCTGAAGAGCTTAACGCACTCACGCTCAATTTTATCCTGCTTTGAGGCGAGAATTGTGTATGCAGTCTTCTGCGAGTTCGCGGCTGTCGGAGCGTAACGTCCTGCCTCGAGTATCTTGTCAATTTTTTCCTGCTCAACGGGTATGTCTTTGAACTGTCTGATTGTTCTTCTGCTTCTCATTGCCGCAAGCAGAGTTTCGCTGTCAATTTCTGTCATCGGCGTTACTGCTTCACATCTGCTTGTGTCGTAATCGGGCATATCTATAGCTCCTGCAGGGCATATAGCGAAGCAATGTCCGCACTCTATACATCCCGAGCGAAGCTTCGCCTTTCCGTCTTCGATATAAAGCGCAGAAGCAACACAGTCCTTCACGCACATTCCGCAGCCAACGCACTTATCAGCGCTGATTGATATTTTTTGCATAATTATTTCTCCTTATGTTTGTGCCTCCATTATATCAATATTATACATAAATTTCAATGTGCATAATTTATTTTGTAATATTCTTTTGTCTACAGCGAGATTGTGGTATAATATTATTTATAAAAACTCGTATAGGGGAGAACGCTATGCAAACTGATTTTGAAAAAGCTGCAATTAACGATACATCAGGCTTCGTGCTTCTGTCGGACTATGTTCCGTCGGTGGTGCAGGAAATTCGTTATTATTCTACATATAATTTTATCGGCGACCGCATTGACGGTTACGAGCAGCCCTGCGCGATTATCACCAAGGAAGCTGCTCGTGCGCTTAAGGCTGTCGCAAACGAGATGAATGTTAAGGGTTATCGTCTTAAGATTTTTGACGCTTACCGCCCGGCAACCGCTGTTAAGCATTTCGTGCTCTGGGGAATAGAAGACCTTGACCAGAGAATGAAGCCGTTTTTCTATCCCGACCTTGAAAAGCAGTCGCTCTTTGAGCAGGGATATATTGCGAGCCAGTCGAGCCACAGCCGCGGAAGCACAGTCGATTTGACTCTTCTTGATATGGCGACGGGTAAGGAAATTGATATGGGAAGTCCCTTCGATTACTTCAGCGAAAAATCTCATCCCGACTATCGCGGCATAAC
>CAMPAT010000092.1 GCA_946633275.1 uncultured Clostridia bacterium | reverse complement strand
TCCGCGAGAGGAAAGTCCTGTTACCCGCACCAAAATAGGCATACACCCATTCGGGCATATGCCTATTTTTTTATGCTATTGAATCTGTAATTAGGATTTGTTATACTAATATATAAATTAGAGGTGACGTTATGGATATTGAGCACAATTATGTCGATATAGGTCAGGGCGAAAACCTGATTATGCTTCACGGTAACGGTGAGGATTACAGCATCTTTAAGCATCAGCTCGAAGAGTTTGCAAAGTTTTTTCGCGTTATTGCGCTGGATACGCGCGGCCACGGGAAAACGCCGCGCGGCGACGCGCCTTTTACGACTTCTCAGTTCGCCGACGACCTTGCGGAGTTTATGAAGCTTCACGGTATTGACAGAGCGCACATTTTCGGCTTTTCCGACGGCGGCAATATTGCTATGAAATTCGCCGTGAAGTATCCGGAA
Organism: uncultured Clostridia bacterium; assembly: GCA_946633275.1. Classification (GTDB taxonomy): domain Bacteria; phylum Bacillota; class Clostridia; order Oscillospirales; family Acutalibacteraceae; genus Eubacterium_R. The sequence continues at coordinate 4,316 of CAMPAT010000092.1, read as the reverse complement.
ATGGTAAATAAACTTGTCCTTGTCGGCTCAAATATGAATACAGGCGGAGTTAAGAGTTATTTCCAGCTTCCTGTTGAACTCGGATACAGAATTCATAAGAAACGGGGAAGGACTGCGAAAGCTGAAATGCTCGGACTTATGGTTGACGGTCACGAAGTAACTGTAAAAGAACTTGCGTCAATAGACGCGCCTACCCTTGTAATTGCCGGCACGCACGATTTAATTAAGCGCAGCCATACTAAGCTTATCGCCCAGAGCATACCTGATTCTGAGCTTTGTTTCATTAAGGGGAGTCACTCTGTTGCGAGGGAAAACCCGAAGGAATTTAATAAAACAGTACTTGAATTTTTGAGGAAATAATTATGGAGTTTTATACTGAATTTCGTCTTCTTGGCGACGAATACGGAGGCAACTTCGGTAACGGAATTACGCTTTCAGGCGGCGAGTCAACATACGGTGTTACAGAGATTGATAAAACTGACGGCTTGACTGTATATAAAGGTAAACGCGGACATACGGTAAAGTGCTTTCACGAAAGCGAACGCGGCGTAACTTTCTGCAGAAGCGAATTCATTAACACAACTAACGAAACGGCAAGATTAGAGCTCATTTCGAGTTTTGCAGTCAGAGGAATAAAAGCTGACAGAATTCACCGCGCAACTTCCTTCTGGAGCGCGGAGGGAAAGCTCCTGACGCAGAAGCTAACAGACTTAAATATGGAACCTTCCTGGGCGAAACACGGAATAAGGATTGAGAAATTCGGTCAGGTCGGCTCAATGCCCGTGCGCAAGTGGTTCCCGTTTCTTGTCCTTGAAGATGGCGAAAACAGCCGATTCGTAGGAGTTCAGCTTTACTGCGCTTCAAGCTGGCAGATTGAAGTTATGCAAAAGGAAGATACGGTCTATATCCAGGGCGGAATAGCGGACCGCGATTTCGGTCAATGGTTCAAGGATATTTCACCGGGCGAAAACTTCGTGACACCTAAAGCTGCTGTCGCAGAAGGGAACTCGCTTAGCGAGGTCTGCGACAAGCTCGTTAAGGCGCAGAAGCCCGATATTTCCGACGTTGACCGCGATATGCCCGTGATTTTTAACGAGTACTGCACAACGTGGGGAAATCCTACGCTCGAAAATCTTGATAAAACTGCAGCGCGTCTTCAGGGCTCAGGCGTTAAATACCTCGTAATCGACAGCGGTTGGTATAAGAAGAGCGAGGACGACTGGTTCTCCTGTACGGGCGACTGGATTCCTGAAAAATCGCTTTTCCCGAACGGAATTAAGCAAGCCGCAGATACAATTAAGAAATACGGACTTATTCCGGGTATATGGTTTGAATTTGAATGTCTCGGCAATAAAGCAGAGGGGTACGGCATGACCGACCATATCCTTACTCGCGACGGATATCCCGTTACGGTCGGCGGAAGGCGCTTCTGGGATATGAGACAAAAGTGGGTTAAGGATTTCCTCGACGAGCGAGTTATCGGACTTTTGCGCGATTCGGGCTTCGGATATATCAAGGTCGATTATAACGAGAATATCGGCGCAGGCGTCGACGGTGCGGAAAGTTACGGAGAGGCGCTTCGTCAGAGCGTTGAAGAGAGCAGAAAGTTTTTTATTCATATGAAAGAAGAATTGCCTCATCTCGTTATTGAGAATTGTTCGAGCGGCGGACACAGACTTGAACCGTCGTTTATGGAAACGGCTTCTATGGCGAGCTTTTCAGACGCTCACGAATGCAATTCAATCCCTCTTATCGCAGCAAATCTCCACAGGTTAATCAGACCTGAACAAAGTCAGATTTGGGCTGTACTCAGGGCGAATGCTGACGAGCACAGGATTAATTATCTGCTCTGCGCCTCTTTCCTCGGCAGGCTCTGCCTTTCCGGCGAAATATTCGACCTTACTGAGTCGCAATGGGCGCAGGCGCAAAACGCAATTAGCTTCTATTCAAGAATAAAACATATTATCAAAGACGGCGTTACGACAGATATAGTTGCTACTGCCGACGATTACTCAGCTCCTTCGGGATATCAGGCCGTAATGCGCAGGCTTAATGACGAGGCACTCCTCGTCGTGCATACATTTAAAAACGGCTCAAATCCGCCGATTGACTCCTTCCTTGACGGTTATGAGATTAAGGAATGCTTCGGCTCAGAACTTGACGGAGATTTCAGAGGCAGGGCATATTTCCTGAAAAAATAAAAAGCGTGGTGAGAAAATGAAAAAAATTACACTCGGTATTTTAGCCCATGTCGACAGCGGAAAGACTACGTTGTCGGAGGCTATGCTTTACCGTACAGGTGCAATTTCGAAGCTTGGCAGGGTGGACCACCGCGACAGCTTCCTTGATACTAATTTTCTCGAACGCGACAGAGGCATTACTATATTTTCAAAACAGGCGATTATGGAGTACCGCGATACTCAGTTTACGCTCCTTGATACGCCGGGACACGTTGATTTTTCCGCTGAGACGGAGAGAACTCTGAGCGTTATTGATTACGCAATTCTTGTCATCAGCGGTACTGACGGAGTCCAAAGTCATACTCTTACGCTATGGCGACTCCTGTCAAAGTATAATGTGCCTTGCTTCCTGTTTATTAATAAAACCGACCTCGACGGCGCAGATAAATCCGTCGTTTTGCACCAATTAAAAACGCGCCTTAGCGAAGCGTGCGTTGATTTTACCGATACAAACAGCGCTGAGTTTTATGAAAATGCGGCGCTTTGCGACGAAAGACTGCTCGGTGAGTTCTATGATACGGAAAAGGTGTCTGACTCCGGCGTTGTCCGCGCTGTAAGCGAGAGAAAAATCTTTCCTTGTATGTTCGGCTCCGCGCTCAAGGTTGAGGGCGTTGATGAATTCCTTGAATGCGTTTCAAAATATACAAAAATGCCTGAGTATGGCGAGGAGTTCGGCGCGAAGGTTTATAAGATATCTGAGGATGCGCAAAAAAACCGCCTTACCTTTATGAAAGTTACAGGCGGCAAGCTGAAGGTTAAGGATGTTATTAAACCTAATAACAGCGACGACGGCGAAAAGGTGAATCAAATCCGTATTTACTCAGGCGAAAAATTTACCTCGGTAGATTCCGTAACTGCCGGAACGGTATGCGCCGTAACAGGAATTAGCTTTGCGAATTCGGGCGACGGTCTCGGAGCTGAGAGCGACTCAGCCCTGCCGATTCTTGAACCTGTGCTGACGTACCGTGTTGATATTAAGGACGGTACAGATACACATACCGTACTTTCAAAAATGAAAATTCTCGAAACAGAGGACCCTCAGCTTAAGGTTGACTGGAACGAGCGCTACGGTGAAATTCGTGTACAGCTGATGGGCGATATTCAGCTTGAGGTTCTGAGAACAGTTATTGCCGAGCGGTTTAATATTGAAGTTGAGTTCGGCAGAGGCAGTATTATATATAAAGAAACTATCGCTGACACAGTCGAGGGCGTAGGCCATTTTGAGCCGCTTCGCCATTATGCAGAGGTGCATTTGATTTTGAGACCTGCTGAGCGCGACAGCGGACTTGTGTTTAAATCTGAGTGCAAAGAGGATGTGCTTGACAGAAACTGGCAGCGGCTTATTATCACTCACCTTTATGAGAAAACTCATATCGGAGTTCTGACAGGTTCGCCGATTACGGATATGGAGATTGTTTTAGCCTCAGGCAAAGCGCACCCGAAGCATACCGAGGGCGGCGATTTTCGTCAGGCTACATACAGAGCGGTGCGCCACGGACTGCGCAGCGCAAAGAGCGTTCTCCTTGAACCTGTGTACGACTTTACGCTTGAAGTTCCTGCGGAAAATGTCGGCAGAGCAATGGCTGACATTCAGAAGATGAGCGGAACTTTCGACCCTCCTCAGACGCTCGGCGAATTCTCTGTGATTAAAGGAAACGCGCCTGTGTCCGAGATGTGCGATTACAGCCGAGAGCTCGTTCAGTACACTCACGGAAGAGGCAAGCTCTCCTGTACTTTAAAAGGCTATGAGCCTTGTCACAATGCAGACGAGGTTATTGCGCAGATTGCGTATGACTGCGACGGCGATACTCAGAATACGGCTGATTCCGTCTTTTGCTCTCACGGAGCAGGGTATAACGTAAGGTGGGACGAGGTTAAGAGCCATATGCACCTGCAGAGCGTTCTTTCAAAAGCTCCCGTAAAGTCACAGCTTAAGGCAGAAAAAAACATTTCATCGTATAAATCGCAAAACGATATTTTTGCTCTTGATAAAGAACTTATGCAGATATTTGAGCAGACGTACGGCCCTGTAAAAAGGCGTGAGTTTGACGCTGCTCAGCAGGTTACTGTTTCCAC
>CAMPAT010000091.1 GCA_946633275.1 uncultured Clostridia bacterium | reverse complement strand
ACCTGTAGCACCCGTTGCACCTGTTGGACCAGTCGGACCTACTGCACCTGTCGCACCCGTTGGACCTGTTGGACCAGTCGGACCTACTGCACCTGTAGCACCCGTCGCACCCGTCGCACCTGTAGCACCCGTTGGACCTGTTGGACCAGTCGGACCTACCGCACCTGTCGCACCCGTTGCACCTGTTGGACCAGTCGCACCCTGCGGACCTGCAGGACCTGTCGGGCCTGTCGGACCTGCAATCATTGAAGGGCAGCAATTCTGCTGAGGTCTTGAAGGACAGCAATTCTGCTGAGGCAGAGATGACAGAAAAGGTAAAAAATCATCACAGCGATTATCACGTTCTCTACGGCAGCAATTGTTATCACGTTCTCTTGAAGAGCGGTTATTAATGTCCTCTCTTCCGTTACAATTATAAATAGTAATAATAAAACCTCCCTTTTTGTTAAGAGGTTAACCTCATATTCCATAATATGACAACATCCGACAAAGTGACACAAAAAAAGAGCCGCCATTGGGGCACTATTTTGCCCCAAATGCGGTTCTTTTATGTTATATACTATGCCATAAAGGAACGGATAACGTTTTCACAATCGTTTCTGTCCATAATTTTAGGAACGGGATAGCCGGGATTACCCTCTTTAAGCGCGCGGGTAACGAGAATTTCCATATCCTCTTCCTTGATAAAATCAAATTTATCAGGGATATTCATAGCCGCGTTCATACGTCTGATTTCAGCGATGAAAGCTCTGCCCTTTTCGGCGGTAGACATTGTCGGAGTGGTGATACCGATAATATCAGCAAGCTTCGCAAGCTGCGGATAAGCTGCGTCAGCATACCAATCAAGCACATAAGGCAGGATTACTGCGTTTGCAAGTCCGTGCGGCGTGCCGTAAAGCCCGCCGAGGTTATGCGCAATAGCATGGACATATCCGACAAACGCACGCGTAAACGCGCAGCCTGCAAGATAAGAGCCCTTGAGCATATTGCCTCGTGCCTGCATATCCTTTCCGTCGACGTAGGCCTTCTCAAGATTATCGTGGATAAGCTTGGTGGCCTCCTCGGCATATTTAACAGTAGATTTAACGTTGCTCTTACCGATGTAAGCCTCAACAGCGTGAGTAAGCGCATCCATACCTGTTGTCGATGTTATATGCGGCGGCAAACCTACGGTCAGAGCCGGGTCAAGCACAGCATGTTTCGGACGAAGACAGATATCGTTGATAGCATTCTTCTCATGTGTTTCAGGGTCGGTAACTACTGCGGCAACAGTCGTTTCTGAGCCTGTACCTGCTGTTGTAGGAACGGCAAAAAACGGCGGCAGCTTCTTAAGCACTTTAAGATATCCGCGCATTGAGCGAACTGACTGATTCGGCTTAACAACTCTCGCACCGGCAGCCTTAGCGCAGTCCATTGCGGAACCGCCGCCGAATGCAATAATACCCTGACAGCCGTTCTGGATATAAATATCCTTACACTCTTCAATGTTCGGAATAGTCGGATTTGGCTGAACGCCGTCATAAACAGCGTACTCAACGCCTGCAACCTTAAGCTCTTCAAACATAGGGTCGAGAAGATGAAGTCCCATAAGTCCCTTATCGGTAACTACGAGCACCTTGTCAATACCTTTGCCTTTGATGAACTTCGGCAGCTTAAGCACCGAGCCTTCGCCCTCGAGAATTTCAGGCTCAGACCAATCCATAAAGCACATAGCGACCATAAAAACTCTCTGGTAAACTCTGTACCAGCACTTTTTTAAAGTCCAGAGCATTTTCTAACCTCCTTTTGTAATATTTCTATTACATTGTACAATTTTTTTTGACATTTTGCAATAGTTATTATTGTACTGTTCAAATATATTTGGTATAATTAATATATAAATAATAATGGAGTGATTAGATGGGCAAAGTTATTTTTGACAAAAGCGATTACAGATACGGCGCTGCGAATATAGCGTCAAGCGGAGATACGCTTCTTGCGACTGCGCTGAGATGCTCGCAAAATATCGACAAGGGTATCAGCTGGGGCTACAGCGAGCTTGTCGCAAAAATCAGCACCGACGGCGGAGAAAGCTGGAGCGACGAAATCAAGGTAGCCTTACCGCCTGCGCGCAAAATAACTGCAGAGGAAGGCAACACAAAGTCGTCATTCTTCCTTTACCCCGTAACGCTCACCGCGAAAAACGGCGAGTTCGTAATAATATTTACATATTATCCTGAAAGTATGGGCGCGGAGGAGGAAAAGCTCCTCGACAAAAAGAAAACGCCTTTTACTCATTTTGGCGGCAAAAACTGTCCGATAATCTACGACCGCGAAGGAAATTTCTTCATAATAACTGACAGCGGCAAGATTATCGACTCGTCTAAAGCCGCAACTGATTACACGCTTAAAGAGTTCGGCGAGCTTTACAACGGCGACGAGTACGTCGGCAACATTTATCTCAACGGCGCGATGGGCAAGAGCGAAGGACTCGGCAAAACGACCTTCGGCGCACCGCTTAAAGCTCCGAAGAGAAGCTACATAATGATGGTTAAGTCCTCTGACGGTATCAACTGGAGCGAGCCGCGCGACATCACGCCGAGCATACTCGGCGCAACAGACGGCGCGTGCATTACGACGTCTGCAGGAAACGGAGCAGTCTGCGACAACGGCAGAATTATTATTCCGCTCAACTGTGAAAAAGGCGCCTCTTGTATTTACTCAGACGATAACGGAGAAACGTGGAACAGAAATCAGCGTATTCCTGTTATGCCGGTAAAAGGCGACGTTTCCGTTATGCAGGCGCCGAACGGTGAAATCATCGCAGTCGGCAAGAAGGCGTGCATTTCACACGACAACGGAATTACATGGCTGAAGGATAAAAACAAGTTCGCGCCTGTTAAAGCAATTTCAGACGGCGGCAAAGTTACAGTCGTAGTTAATTCAAAAGCAGGGACGGCGCTCGTCAGCGGCGAATTTGAATACAAGAAGAACAAGTACAAAGGAGTCGATTACAGCGACGAGTCGCTTGCGCTCGCAGGAGGACTTCTCCCCTGCACCGATATCAAGAGTGTAAACGGAAAAACAGCGCTCCTCTACGTAACCCCCGACAGACAGCAGGTGTCGTTTGACACAATGGATATGTAAAATAGTGACAGGGCATAGTATGAAGTTGTCCGCTTTTGCCCGACAACTTCACACAGCTCCGTCACTTTTATTTTAAAGGTGAATATTCTTTTCCGCCATATCTATGGCTTATTTGCCTTTTATACGGTTAATTACGTTCTTTTCAAGGCGAGAGACCTGCGCCTGAGATATGCCGATTTCTTCGGCAGTCTCCATCTGCGTTTTGCCCTGCATAAAGCGCATATAGAGAATTCTATGTTCGCGCTCATTGAGATTCTTAAGCTCGTCCTTGAGCATAATCTCGTCTATCCAGTCAGTATCAGAGCTGTTATCGCCCACCTGGTCCATAACGTAAATAGGGTCGCCGCCGTCGTTATAAACAGGCTCATATAGCGACACGGGCTCCACGATTGCTTCAAGCGCGAGGACAACCTCGCTCTTTTTTAACCCGAGTTCCTCTGCGATTTCATACGCTGTCGGTTCTTTCCCTTTTTCATTAGTAAGTCGTTCCTTAACCTGCATAGCCTTATACGCCGTATCGCGCACGGAACGGCTCACTCTAATCGGGTTACCGTCACGAAGGAAGCGGCGCACCTCGCCGATACACATCGGCACAGCGTAAGTTGAAAAACGCACGCCGAGCTCCGTATCAAAATTATCAATCGCTTTTATAAGTCCGATAACGCCGACCTGAAACAAATCATCCATATTCTCCCCGCGATTAGAAAATCTCTGAACAACAGACAGAACGAGTCTGAGATTACCTTTAATGAGCTTATCGCGCGCCTGCATATCCCCTGCGTGCGCCTTGCGGAGAAGCTCAATTTTTTCCGCCTCGCTCATAACTGTAAGCTCGCCCGTGTTTATACCGCAAATTTCGACCTTGTTGTAATACTGCACATAATCACATTCCTTGTTTGATTTTTATGTACAGTAAAAGCTATTAGCTATTAGCTTTAAGCTATAAGCTTAAGGGTGGACTTCGTCCACACCTGAATTATAACAGCCGTGCGCAGCACCCGACACCTTGAGACTTGAGTCTCGCGAGCAAAGCGAGCCCCTTGAGTCTGCTTAGCCCTTGGCTAAGCAAAAAACGCCCTGCTCATATTATGAGCAAGGCGCATTAATTTTATAACTGATTATTCAGCTTTTTCTTCTTTTCTGTAATCTGATTCAAGATTGATTTGAGCCGAATCCTCAACAGATTCAAAAGCGTTTTCAAAATTGAAGTCCTTTTCAGGGAAGATTACGTTAAGAAGGATACCTGCGATTGAAGCAACTGCAAGAGCTGTAAGAGTAATTGTAGCAGAACCGATTGAGAAAGTAATACCGTTTGAAAGACCAAGCGAGAGTACGAGGATTACTGCTGCAACAATAGTGTTACGAGCCTTTGAGAAGTCAACCTTTGCTTCAACAACGTTGCGAACACCGATTGCTGAAATCATACCGTAAAGTACGAATGAGATACCGCCTACGATTGCGGCAGGCATTGAGTTAATGAGCGCTGCAAACTTAGGTGAGAATGAGAAGAGAACAGCGAAGCCTGCTGCAATTCTGATTACTCTCGGGTCATAAACCTTAGAGAGAGCAAGTACGCCTGTGTTCTCGCCGTATGTTGTGTTGGCAGGAGCACCGAAGAGTGACGCCATTGTTGTTGCAAGACCGTCGCCGAGGAGCGTTCTGTGG
>CAMPAT010000090.1 GCA_946633275.1 uncultured Clostridia bacterium | reverse complement strand
ACTTTCTTGTTTATGACAACTACGGGCAGCCTTTATTTGATGAGTTTTTAGAAGAACCTTTTGCAACTGATTATTATTTCAGTAAAGATATTTTTGGCAGTATTCTTTTAAAATCAACATACGGGGGTAAATATAAAGTAGAAACTGACGAAAACTGTAAAATTATAATGATATATAACAAAGATGAAGAGATAAAAGCGGTTAATAAAGCAAAATATCTTAGAAACCTGCAAGATTATTTGGATTACTACTCGCAATAAATAATAATTGATATAATAATGTTAATAGTTTCAAAACAAAAAAAGGAATGTCATACGACATTCCTTTTTTATGATGTTTTTATACTCCGCTGTATGCGTTGAAGCCGCCGTCAACGGGAATGTTTACTCCCGTGATAAAGCCGCTGTACGCTTCGTCGCAGAGGAAGAGAAGCGTGCCGTCAAGCTCTTCAGGCTTGCCGAAACGGTTCATAGGAGTCGCGGCAAGAATTTTGCCCGTTCTCTCTGTCGGCGAGCCGTCCTCGTTCCAGAGGAGAGATGCGTTCTGCTTTGTTGAGAAAAATCCCGGAGCAATCGCATTTACGCGGATGCCCATCGGCGCAAAGTGTACTGCCATCCACTCCGTAAAGTTCTTTACAGCCGCTTTTGCCGCAGAGTATGCAGGGATACGCGTAAGCGGGCGAAAAGCGTTCATAGATGTTACCATAACGATACAGGTGTTCTCCTTCTCAACCATATCGCGCGCAAAAACCTGAGTCGGAATGAGCGTGCCGAGGAAGTTGAGATTGAATACGAAGCTGATACCGTTAGGGTCAAGGTCGAAGAAAGTCTTGATATTCTCGTCCTTCTGAACGAGGTCGATTTTTTCAAGCGTGTCCTTAGTTGTGGTGCCTTTCGGGTTGTTGCCGCCTGCGCCGTTGAGAAGAATATCACAGGTACCGAGCTTTTCGTTAATCACGTCGCGCGCCTGCTGCATTGAGTCAAGCTCAAGCACATTGCACCCTACTGCGATAGCTGTGCCGCCGTCGGCATTTATTTCGTCAGCGCACTTCTGCGCTGCTTCTTCGTTGAGGTCGAGTACTGCAACCTTGCAGCCCTGCTTTGCAAGAGTTTTTGCGAACGCGCCGCAAAGAACTCCGCCGCCGCCCGTTACGACGGCAATTCTGCCTTTTAAATTTTCGTGTGTCATAGCATTTCTCCCGTTACGAATTTACGAATCATAATTCATAATTTATAATTCTATTTTGCCATTTCTGCCCTTGCTTCTTTAATGCGCTGTACGAAGATTTTGCCCGTTTCGGTAATCTTGTCGTAGTCGCCGGTCTTTGCTCCTGCCGTGAGAGATGAGCCTGCGCCTACTGCGATTGCGCCGGCTTTAATCCAGTCCTTTACGTTATCAACGTCAACGCCGCCCGACGGCATCATAACGGCGTGAGGAATAGGACCGTGAATGTCCTTGATAAATCTCGGGCCTGCGAGGTCGCCGGGGAATACCTTGAGCACATCAGCGCCGCATTCCATAGCCTGTACAGCCTCCGTAGGAGTATAGATACCGGGCATTGAAGGAATACCGTAGCGGTTACAGCAGCGTACTGTTTCCGGGTCAAAGTAAGGCGCAACGACGTATTCGGCGCCTGCGAGAATAGCGATTCTTGCAGTAGCTGCGTCCATAACGGTGCCTGCGCCGATTATGATTTCGCCGCTGTTATATTTTGCGCGCATAGCTTCAATGAGCTTGTCTGCGTGAGGTACTGTGAAAGTGAGCTCAATTGCTGCAACGCCGCCTGCGATACAAGCGTCGGTAATTTTTTCAGCCTGCTCGATTGACGTAGCGCGAACTACGGCAACAATGCCGACTTCCTGGATTTTTGAAAGAGTTTCAATTTTATTACTCATATTATGCTCCTTTAATATTATTTGAATTATAGAAGATTTTTTCGTTATGCAAGGCTTTTCGGCAATTTGGTTGACGGGAGCATACTTTGCGTATGTGACCGAGCTGAATTGACGGCGTAACGCAGCATAACGGAAAAAGATTCAAAATTAACGCTGAACTCGTGCGGAAGCGCCGTTTACCTTTGCTTCAACTTCCTTAAGGCTTGCCATCGACGTGTCGCCCGGCGTTGTCATTGCGAGCGCGCCGTGAACAACACCGTAGTTAACCGCCTTCTGTGCGTCCTCGTATGTCATAAGGCCGTAGATAAGACCGCTTGCAAAGCTGTCGCCGCCGCCGACTCTGTCGAGAATTTCAAGTCCCGGGAACTCAAGCGAGTTGTAAATCTTGCCGTCAGCCCAGCAGATAGCCTTCCAGTCGTTTACGGTTGCGGTTTTAACTGTACGGAGAGTAGTTGCGATAACCTTAAAATTCGGATACGCTTTTGTGACGGTTTCAATCATCTTGTAGTAGCCGTCCATATTGAGCTCCTTGAGGTCGGCGTCGTTGCCCTCGACCTCGAAGCCGAGAGACGCGGTGAAGTCCTCCTCGTTGCCTATCATAACGTCAACGTATTTTGCGATTTCGCGGTTAACCTCCTGAGCCTTTGCCTGACCGCCGATATCCTTCCAGAGCGAAGGGCGGTAATTGAGGTCGTAAGATACGATTGTGCCGTATTCCTTAGCCTTCTTTACTGCGGCGATTGTAGTCTTTGCTGCAGTTTCGGAAAGAGCCGCGTAAATGCCGCCTGTGTGAAGCCAGCGAACGCCGAGCGTGCCGAAAATGTAATCCCAGTCGATATCCTCGGGACCCAGCTGTGAAGCAGCTGTGTTACCTCTGTCGGAAGCGCCTACCGCGCCGCGGATGCCGTATCCGCGCTCCGTGAAGTTAAGTCCGTTTCTGACAGTCCTGCCGATGCCGTCGTAAGGCACCCATTTAATGAGGCTTGTGTCAACGCCGCCCTGCAGAATTAAATCCTCCATAAGATAGCCGATTTCGTTTTCAGCGAAAGCTGTTACGACTGATGTTTTCAGTCCGAAACAGCGGCGCAGGCCGCGCGCAACGTTGTATTCGCCGCCGCCTTCCCATGCTCTGAACGAGCGGGCGGTTTTAATTCTGCCTTCGCCCGGGTCAAGACGGAGCATAATTTCGCCGAGCGAAATTTCATCAAAAGTACATTCTTCTTTAGGTCTTAAATTTAAATTCATTTTTGTTGCCCTCCGTATATTAAAACTTGAAGTATTCAATAGCGTTATTGTAGCAGATACCCTGAATAATCTGCTTTAACATCTCGTCATCGTCGGCGTACCAGCCGTCCTCAACCCAGCGCCCGATAAGCCTGCACATAATGCGGCGGAAGTATTCGTGACGTCCGTATGATGTGAAGCTGCGGCTGTCGGTCTCCATTCCGATGAATTTTCCGAGCACGCCGAGGTTGGCGAGTGATTTCATCTGAGCGGTCATACCGTCCATCGTGTCGAGGAACCACCACGCGGGACCAAACTGGATTTTGCCTGCCGCCTCGCTGCTCTGGAAATTGCCGAGCATTGTGGCGAGCACGGTGTTGTCCTTGTCGTTGAGGTTAAAGAGTATCGTTTTCGGCAGGCAGTCGCCGTCACAAAGCTTGTCGAGGTAGCGTGATAGCGGTTGTGCGATTTCGCAGTCGCCTACGCTGTCAAAGCCGACGTCCGCGCCGAGCTTGTTAAACATCGCGGTGTTGTTGTTTCGCATAGCGCCGATGTGTATTTCCATCGCCCAGCCGAGTCGCTTGTATTTTGCGCCGAGGTAAAGCATTATGCAGGTCTTGTACGCGTCAATTTCGCCCTGCGTGAGTTCCTTGCCCTTCAAAGCCTTTTCAAAAGCCTTGCCGGCAGAGTCCTCAAAGTTATACGGCACGTAGTTAAACGCCTGGTCGCTGACCTTGCAGCCGACCTCGTTGAAGTAATCTGCGCGCTCGCAAAGCGCGTTAATTACTCCCGTGATATCTTTGATTTTCCTGTTTGTAACCTCGCCGAGTTTTTCGATATATTCGACAAAGCCGTCGTTCTCAATATTCAGCGCCTTGTCCGGACGGAAGGAGGGAAGTACCCTGAACGGCAAATCCTGCTGAGCAAGCAGCTTGTGATATTTAAGGTCGTCAATCGGGTCGTCAGTTGTACAGACGAACTTAACGTTCGATTTCTCAATGAGCGTCTGCGGTCTGAAATCACCCTCGCTGATAACCTTGTTAGCGCGCTCGTAGATATCCTCAGCCGTTTTTGCGCTGAGCGGAGTATCAATGCCGAAATAGCGCTGAAGCTCAATGTGCGCCCAATGATACAGCGGATTGCCTATGCACCAGCCGAGTGTTTCGCCAAACTTGAGGAATTTCTCCTTCGGTGTTGCGTCGCCCGTGCAGTATTTCTCGTCAACGCCGCAGGAACGCATTGCGCGCCACTTGTAATGGTCGCCCGAGAGCCAGAGCTGCGAGATGTCAGACGGCTGCTCGTTTTCGTAGATTTCCTGAGGACTCAGATGACAATGATAGTCGCAAATCGGCATATTTTCAGCGTATTCGTGAAACAGCTTTTTCGCGCTCTCTGTGTCGAGCAAAAAGTCCTTATCCATAAATTTATTCATAGGTTGCCCTCCGAATATTATAATCGGTATTATTATATACTTATAAAATAATTATTTCAATAGAAATAAAAAAATACAGCACTTTTTGTGCTGTATTTTTAAAATTCTGCGATTAATCGTCGTCAACACCTTCAACAATTTCAATGCCGTGATGCTCAGTATTGCTTTTATACTGCTTGCTTGGAGATACCCTAAGTGGTGCTCTCAGAGGCGGCTCTTGCTGAACTGACGGTCTTTCTTCTCCTAACAAATCC
>CAMPAT010000089.1 GCA_946633275.1 uncultured Clostridia bacterium | reverse complement strand
TTGTAACGGACGACGGCAAGCATTTTTACGACTCGTAAAGCGTTAATTTATAAAACACAACGGCAACCCAAAACGGGCTGCCGTTATTTTTTGCTTATTCAAATGTAATATTTCGCTCGACGGACGGCTCGTCGGCAGGGTTTGTTCTCGCGAGCAAATAGCCCTGAATGTAGTCGCAGCCGGCGTTTACGGAAGCTGTAAGCTCCTCCTCGGTCTCTACGCCTTCACACAGCGCCTTAATGCCGAGGAAATGAGACAGATTGATAATGCCGAGCAAGAGCTTTTTGCCTTTTTCCCTATGCGAACCGATAATCAGCTCACGGTCGATTTTGATAATGTCAATCGGATAATCGTCCAAATCCTTGACCGAGGAATATCCGCAGCCGAAATCGTCAAGCGCAATCTGACAGCCCATCTGCTTACAGATTTCAATGTTGCCGCTAACGAGCTTTTTGCTCTCGGCAAAAGCATCCTCGGTAATCTCGATTACCAGCTTGCCGATATCAAAATCATACCTGCTTATTATCTCCTTGAACCTTTCGGCAAAGTTTTCGTTAGAGAGCGTAATTCTCGTCATATTACATGACAGCCAAACGTTTTTCTTATCGGTTTGCTTCCAACTTTCAAGTGTGCGGCAACACTCACCGAGAATGTAAAAGTCGAGCTCGTCAATCATTTCGGCGGTTTCGAGCATTTGGATATAGTCGGCAGGGGCAATAACACCTTCGTCGGGGCTGTCCCAGCGCGACAACGCCTCTGCGCCGCACGCCTTTTGACCTTTGCCGTCAAAAATATACTGCACATACAGGCGGAATTCCTTGTTGTCGAGCGCGTCGCGCAGCTTGCTCTTAAGGCTCTTTACGTACTCCTCGCGCCCAAGCAGCTTTGAATCGGAGAACACAAACGGAGCGTTTATCTCACGCGCGTGATAAAAGCCGTGACGGGCGTTAAACAACGCCTTTTCGCACGGAATATTCGGCGCGTTAAGGTGGAATACGCCAGCCTGAAAATGGATGTGATATTTAAGCATTACGTCACTGTTGAACTGGTTGAGCTTTGAGAGCAGGTGCTCGATATACTCTCTCGCCTGCTGCTCAACCGGCGCTTCAAACGCAAGCGCAAAACGGCCGTCCGAAACACGTGCGCAAAAGCCCGTCTCGCCTGCATGCGCGGCAAGCTCAGAGGCTGCGAACGTCTGGATTTCCTCGGACACGGTGCTGTCGGCGTACTGAAGAATTCGCTGAATATCAATTCCGATGTAGGCTATGTAATATAGAGGACTCGACGCCGGAGAGATAAAGTTGTTATACCAGTGTTCAAAGTACAGGCTGTTGCCGATGCCCGTTACAGCGTCGGTCATGCGGTCTGCCTTCGCCTCTTTATCCTTTTTACGGCGAATGAAAATGAGCAGTGCCAAGACTATGCACAGCACAGCAAGTCCCGCGATTACGAATATCATCCAGAACGGAAAATCGTTGGGCGATTCGGTTACCGCCGTCTCAACAGACAGGCGCAAAATCTGCTCGGACGAGGTGGATTTAAGCGCAGTAGTAACGGTATTTTTTAAGCTGTCGGGCGCGATTGACGTAAAGCCTACGCACAGCTCAATTTGCTCATCGCCCTTTTTGTAGGTGAGGATGTGCACCTCGTCGGACAAATAGTCAACGTCGCCCTTTGCGTGAGCCGAGACAATCTCTACCTGGTCGTTTTTGGCAAGGCGGTACTGGTCGTTTACAATTCCCGAATCTATATAAGAGAAGTCAATACCGCTGTCGTCCGAAATTTTCTTGTACAGCTCGGGCAGAATACCCTTGTACTCCTTATCCTGAGTATCGTAGTACTCAATCGGGTACATATCGGGATCTCCTGCAATATAAATCGTATTGCCGTTTGTCGGTTTTTCGACCGTATAAACCGCCGCGTGAGCGGTTAATGATGTGAATATCAACAGCACCGCGGCTGTGATAATCGCTGTTATTTTAAGTTTCATAGGCGTACCTTATTTCAAATTAATCTTTTGGCGCTGAATTCTGCCCCACTGCGTCTTTTTCTTTTTATAGCCGATGAACGCCGTAGCGCGTACCCATGCCATAATAAAGCGCAAAACGCAGATTTCGAAGGTGCAGAGCATTAAAGCCTTGAGCACATCGCGGAATTTGAGCTTCAAATCGATTGTCTGAGTTCTCGCGAAAAACGCCGTCATCGACATTACCGAGCCGAAAAGCGCGTAAATTCCGAAGAACAACAGCATAAACGGCACGTTAATCAAATCGACAAACAGTGCGAGTATCATCGTCAATATACCGAAAACCTCGATAAACGGCGACAAAAGCTCGTAAATTAAAAAGTAAAAATATGATACAAAGCTCGTCAGTCCGAACTTTGGATTTGCGAGCATTATGCGGTGCTTCCACATTGACTGGAAAAGTCCGATGTGCCAGCGCCTGCGCTGTTTGCACAGGTCTCCCAAGTTTTCGGGAACCTGCGACCAGCAGATTGCGTCGGTAGCGTAGCGGATAAGGTACGGAACGTCGTTTGAAACGCAGTAATCGTGAAGCTTAACGACAAGCTCCATATCCTCTCCCATAGTTGAAGCATCGTAGCCGCCTGCGGCAACTACGGTGTCCTTTTTGAACAAGCCGAACGCGCCCGAAATAATCAGCGAGCCGTTGAACTTGTCAAAGAGAATTCGCGATGCGAGGAACGAACGGTCGTACTCGAGCACCTGCATACACGCGAGCAGATTGCGCGGAAGGCGGTAATTGATTACCTTGCCATCCTTGATTTCAACGCTGTTTGACGGGCGGACAGCTCCGCCGACAGCGACAACGTTTTCGTTTTCAAGCACGGGCTTTACGATTTTGCTCAGCGAGTCCTTTTGCAAAACCGAATCCGCGTCAATGCAGATAAAGTACGGGTATTTGCAGGCGTTAATGCCCATATTCAGCGAGTCAGCCTTGCCGCCGTTTTTCTTTCGTATCAGCGTGAGCGGAACCTTCTGAGTCGCCGCCTCGTAAATAAACTCGACCGGCTGGCAGTCGATTTTCCGCTGAATCGGGCGGCGGATTGGGAGCATTTCAAAGGCTTCAATCAGCTTTGCCGAGGTGTTGTCGCCGGAGCCGTCGTCGACGACTATAATCTCATACAAGGGATAGTCGAGCGACAAGAGCGAACGCACGTTTTCTACAATTGTGATGTCCTCGTTATACGCCGGCACGATTATGCTTATCGGCACAAAGTGGTCTTTCAGGATTGTGTTTTTAAGTCTGTCCTGCTGACGTTTGCGGTAAAGCTGGGACGATCCGGTGACAACGGCGATAAACAAAAAGGTTGAGTAGCCGATAAGGTAGGCGGCAAAGAAAAACTCTACGCAAATCAAAAACACCTTGATAAATTCAAACGCTGTGTCGTTAAAAAGAAAAAATCTCACGTAGCCGCCCTCCTTTCGCTTAGCTTTTTGCGGTCGAACCGGTAGCGCATCATTTCGCCTGCGTAACGGTCGTCGCCTTCGAAAATATCAATAAAGTCCGCGTATTCAAGTCCCATGCTCTCAAGCGCCTGCGAAGCGTTGAGACGGACGTACCAGTTGTGGCTGCTGAGGTTCTTTTTCAGCGCCGCAATTGTCCGCTCGCCGGGGTAAGAGGCAAGCGCAAAGCAGGTAATTGACGTGTACTCCCAGCGAACCTCGTCCTCGCGCTCGGCATACTTCATAAGCTGCTCATACGCAGGCTGATACGGATATCTGCCCAGATAGCGGATGGCGCAGAAATGGATTTCGCTGTTGTGCTCCTCTTTGAGCAAGCCGAGCATTCTCTCCTGAAAATCGCCCGACGAAAAACGGATGTAGTCGAGAATTGCGAGCTGAATATTCAGCGAGTAGTCCCAAAGGTGATTCCAGAGCATTTCGTTGAGCTCTTTTTTATCGCCTGCAAACGACATCAGTCCGTCGGTCAAAAGTTTTTTGTTGTGGTAATAGCCTGTGCTGTCAATAATCGTCAGGGCGTCGGTTACATTTTCGCTGACGCCCATTGAGTAAATCGCGTTAAGCGCGTTTTCGCGGCAGTAGATTGACGGCTTTTCGAGCAAATCAACCATAATGCGGTTAATCTGCGGCAAGTCCTCGCCGTAAAAAAGCTTGTAACGCGCGATGATATACGGAAAGTATGCCATCTGAATTTCATTTCGGCGGCTGTAGCGGTTTGCAAGAGCGACAAAAACGCTCTCCAGTCCGCGCAGATACGCCTGAACCTCAGCGGGATAGTCCTTGGAAAGAATTTCAAGCGACTTGTCAAAAGCCGTCATCTCGCGCACGTGAACCAGACGTTTAAGAATCAGCATACGGTGCCGTTCGTCGATTACAGCCTTGCCGAACTGTTCTTTTATCAGGTTTATGTAATACAGCCGGCTCTGTTCGGTCTCCCTGTCGTTACGACTGAACAGAAAGATGCAGACAATATTAAATCCGATCATCGCCAGACAAACGGCGAGATAGGCATAAACTAATATCTCAATCTTCATCCTGATTTCTCCAGTATTTTTGTAAAGCGTAATAGGAGCTTTTCAGCCTCTCGTGATATGTAACCGTGTTTTCCCATTTCTTAAGCTTAAACGGCTTAAGCTCGGCTCTGCGGGGTTCGCTGCCGTTTGAGGAAAGTCCTGCCCATATCTCGCTTACCTCGATGTACTCGATGCCGTAGTGCTCGTAGTAGTCGTCGTGAATCGTCATCAGCGACGGATCCGAGAAGTTGAGAAGCTGCCACGGAAGTTTAATCTCAACAAAGCCGTCCCCTGCCATAAAGTCGGCAA
>CAMPAT010000088.1 GCA_946633275.1 uncultured Clostridia bacterium | reverse complement strand
TGAAAAGGACAGAGTCCCACATAAGTTCTTCCGCGTCGTTTAAGGGTAACGTAGGTTGAAATGACATCATTAATATCAGTCCTGAGCTTCAAATCATTTAAAAAGCTGTCATTAAGTGCCATATTTTCAACCTCCCTTTTCTATTCTAACCAGAATTTAGGTACAAACAACTGATTAAATACCTTAACCGAATAATTATCGCTCATACCTGCGATATAGTCGCATACTGCTCTTTCATATCCGTCACGCTGCGCTATTTTAACATAATCAGCAGGAAGCTCGTCAGTATGGTCTATATAGTAATAATACAATTTCTCAATCATTGCAACGGCTTTAACTTCCTCGCTCTTGCAAACAGGGTTTCTGTAAACAGCTGTAAACATAAACTCGTGAAGCTCGTTAAAATACTGGAAGTAGTCGTCGCTCATATGTATTTTATCTCCGTCAATACTGTTTTCGACAACGTTATTAACCATAGAATTAATACGCTCGCCCTTGCTCATACCGAGCTTCAGTCTGAGGTCAAGCGGAATATCCTCTTCAACAAGAACTCCTGCTCTGATTGCGTCATCAATATCGTGATTGATATATGCTATTCTGTCAGCAATACGGATAATCTGTCCTTCAAGAGTATAGGCGTCCTGCCCTTTTGTGTGACAAAGAATACCGTCTTTAACCTCGTCCGTAAGATTGAGACCTTCGCCGTCCTTCTCAATATACTCAGCAACGCGCACGCTCTGTTCAAAATGCTTAAAGCCAAATGGCGAAAGCTCATTAAGGGCGCGCTCGCCTGCATGGCCGAACGGCGTATGTCCGAGGTCGTGTCCGAGCGCAATAGCTTCAGTCAAATCCTCATTAAGTCTGAGCGCCCTTGCGATAGTGCGCGCAATCTGCGCGACCTCAAGAGTGTGGGTAAGACGAGTTCTGTAATGGTCTCCGCTCGGAGCAAGGAAGACCTGCGTCTTATGCTTAAGCCGTCTGAATGACTGACAATGGATTATTCTGTCGCGGTCACGCTGGAAGCAGGTGCGTATATCGCATTCATCTTCTTCCCTGCTTCTGCCCTTTGTTTCGCAGGCAAGAGTTGCTCTCGGGGACAATATTTTCTTTTCATTTTCTTCAGTAATAAGTCTGATTTTATCCATAATTGCTCCTGAAAACATCATTTTCTCTATTATGTACTCAAAAAGACAAAAAATTCCTTTATTTTATGTTGATTATTTTATAATTTTATTTTAATATAAATTAGAGGTGAAAATATGAGACTATTCATTTCGGCTTTAATAGTTCTTGCAGCAATAATGGTTTTTGTTTTTCTATGCTATCAGAACAATAAGCTTGATATCACAAAATATACAGTTAAAAGCGAAAACATTAATGACGCGGTTAAGATAGTTCATCTGTCTGACCTTCACTCAAAGCCCTTTTACAAGGTGATAACAGAGGTTAAGAAAATTAATCCAGACATAATTATGATTACGGGCGACTATATTAACGATAAAGGGCGCAGAGTCAATAAAATGCTCGAATTCGGGAAATCGCTAATTGATATCGCCCCTGTTTACTATATAACAGGCAATCACGAGCGAAGGCTCGATAACTTTTACGAAATAATGCAGAGTTTACGGGATATCGGATTTAATGTACTACTTGATGAGCTGGCTGAAACAAATATCAGAGGAACTTCTTTGTACGTTCTCGGTCTTGATGAAAATCAGGCAAGCTTCGAAGACTACAAGGCGCGAAAAAACGGAACGTTTAAGTATAAAGACGAGAGCAAATTGATTGACGAGCTGTGCTCAAAAGATGGATTCAAGGTTCTTTTATCACATTTTCCGGAAAATTTTGCGTTAGTAAACGAAATGGATTACAAGAAATATCCGTTTGACCTACAGCTTTCAGGTCACGCGCACGGCGGACAGTTCATTCTTCCGTTTATCGGACCGATTTTGTCCCCCGGACAAGGACTTTTCCCGA
The DNA here is from genome assembly GCA_946633275.1 of uncultured Clostridia bacterium. Classification (GTDB taxonomy): domain Bacteria; phylum Bacillota; class Clostridia; order Oscillospirales; family Acutalibacteraceae; genus Eubacterium_R. The sequence goes on along the minus strand of CAMPAT010000088.1, from coordinate 2,837 downwards.
AATACGCGCGCGGAAGTTTCGGACAAAGTCCTATGATGATAGTCAGCAGAGGGCTAGGAAATGCTGAATTCCCTTTCAGGCTGTTTAACCATCCTGAAATAGTAGTAATTAACGCTGTAAAAGGAGATAATGAATAATTAATGTATGTTAGTGAAATAATTAAAACTCCGCCTGAAAAGTTTAATACTGAACTGCAGGAGCTTGTATATAAAACTCTGAACGAGCTTAAAATCCCGTATGAAAGAGTAGATACGGGAAATGCGGTAACTATGGAAGACTGCAAGGAAATTGACGAAAAGCTCGACTGCAAGGTGGTTAAAACGCTTTTCCTCTGCAACAGACAAAAGACGAACTTTTATCTTTTTGTAACACCCGGTGACAAGCCGTTTGTAACAAAGAATTTCGGCGGCGCACTCGGAGTTTCACGAGTTTCTTTTGCGCCGAGCGAGCTGCTTTTTGAAATAATGAATACTGAGGTCGGAGCAACAACTGTCTTCAGTCTCCTGCTTGAAAGAGCGAAAAACGTAAGAATAGTTATTGACAGCGAAGTGCTGAAAAACGAGTTCTACGGATGTACAGACGGCACGTACAACTGCTATATGAAGCTGAAAACAGAAGATGTAATTGGCAAAATAATCCCTTACACAAATCATAGTGCTGAAATAATAGAAATATAAAAACAGCTGTCCTCGAGGACAGCTGTTAAACTTTATCAAATTTAGTTCCGGTTTTTTTAAGATTATATTTTCCTGCGCTAATGTCAGTAAGTTTAGCCGAAAGCAAGCACTCTTTGTCTGCCTTGACAGACAGCGTTATCTTAACATTATCAGAAAAATCAGTATTAATCACATTTGCTCCGAATTCGTCAAGGAGAGTATTGAGCCTGTCGTAGAAGCTGTACTCGACCTCGCATTCAAGGACGGAGCACTCCGCCATAGTAATAATATGCCCTGCTTCGAGAGCAATCTTTGAAGTATGCGAATACGCTCTGACAAGACCTCCTGCGCCGAGTAAGGTTCCGCCGAAATATCGCGTCGCAACAACGCAGACGTCGACAACGCCCTCTTTAATAATGACATCAAGGACGGGAACACCCGCAGTACCGCTTGGCTCTCCGTCATCGGAATATCGCTGAATGTTATTATCACGAAGAACGTACGCGTACACATTGTGCGTGGCGTCCCAATGCTTCGATTTAATTTCGTTAATAAACGCCGTTGCCTCCTCCTGCGTTTTAACAGGCTTAACGTAGCCGATAAATTTCGACTTTTTCTCAATAAAAAAGTCATCGGAAGCAAATTCGACGGTCTTATACTCCTGCATAGAATCACCAGTTAATCTAAACAAAAAAATAATAAAAACAAGGCAACAGAACGAGTCTGTTGCCGTTATTTTTAGATTACGCCTTCTTAGCAAATCTCTTGTTGAATCTGTCAACACGTCCGCCTGTATCAACGAGCTTCTGCTTACCGGTGAAGAACGGGTGGCATTTTGAACAAATATCAACTCTCATATCGCCGGCTGTGCTCTTTGTTTCATAAGTAGCGCCGCAGGCACATCTAACTATACATGTTTCGTAGTTTGGATGAATTCCGTCTTTCATTTCTTTCACCTCGCTTATTCAAGTAACATAACTTGTAACGCAAAACATTATAACAAAAGATATATAAAAATGCAAGCATTTTTTTAAATTATTTAAAAACGCATTCTTCGGACAGATGGAATGAATACAAAAGTGACTGTTTTACAGTCTTTCGGAGCGTTTTCTGAGCAGCAGATTTATAAAAAGCAAGCTGTCTTTTGTACATATCCAAAAGCTCTTCGCGAGTTTTAACATAATCTGTCTTGTAATCTACGAGAACAAGCTCGCCGTCCTCCTCAAAAATACAGTCAGCTATACCCTGAATAAGTACTAAATCGTCTCTTTCTGTATCTTCAAGCTCAAACACGGGGACAAATGAGGACACTTTCAATTCTCTATATACTTTAGGACTTCTGAGAATGCGCGCAACAAGATTACTGCTGAAGAATTCGTGTAGTTTTGCTCTGTCAAGAACCTCCGCCTGCATTTCGGAAAGAAAGTGCTTGCTTAAGAGACGTTCTATTTCGCTTTCAAGGTCAGACTTTGCGGCTACAAAATCGGCATATTGCATAAACGTATGCATTGCGCTTCCCTTTTCGGCGGCTGTCATACCGCTCTTGTCGAGGAACGCAGGCTTTGTCTTGGCAAAATACTTAAAGCCGCTGTCGCGCTCATCAAGTTCAGAGGCGCTGCGCTTAGACATAAAAGCGCTGAGTTCTTGTCGGTCATATCTGAACGCAAGTTTATCCGAAATTGCCTTAACAAGCGCTTTATCAGGTTCTATCCTATCTTCCGACTTGACTTGTGGCTGCAATACTTCGCCGCTCATCGTAACGAGCATATCAAAATCGAAGGTTAAATCGATATTAACGGGCGTATTAATCAGCTTGCGAAGCTCGGAAGCGTCCTTATGCATAAGGGCAGTAATAATGAGTAGCTCAGCATCAGAATGAAGATGCTTTACTGTGGAAGGATAAATTCTACCGCCTTGAATCTTCTGAGCAAGCTTATCTACCGAGCTTGAAAGGTTCTTATATGAAGCAAAGGTGATAAACTGCTCCTTAGCTCTCGTTACGGCAACGTAAAGCACTCTGAGATTTTCGCTCATTGACGCGCAAGCATTCATATTCTTTACACAAGAATACTGAAGCGAATTGGATCTGTAAAGACCTGCTTCATTATTAACCTTAAAGCCGATACCGCACGTATTATTAAGCTGCACAAGGTCACGTAAATCCTCATTATTATACTTATG
>CAMPAT010000087.1 GCA_946633275.1 uncultured Clostridia bacterium | reverse complement strand
GTGTCAGTTATCTGCCAGTCGCGGCGCTTTTTCGCAATGACTGCGTGGAAGCGCGCAACGGCGGGAAGCGGAAGCACAATGTCGTTTGACTTGCTCTTGCCGATTGACGTTTCCCAATGGGTTATATCTGTTATTGTGCCGTCGTTTGTGTCGACGAGCCGCGCGAGAGTATGAATTCGCGGTCTGTTACGAAACAGCGATATTATACACGTCATCAGTATGAATACCGCCACAACGGGTGCAATATATCTCATAATTGAAATAATATATTCCATATGTCCATCTCCGTTAGTATTTTTTAATATAGTAATATTTACCGCAAAAAAAGTCAAGAGTATTGAAATTAACGGCGGTTTTCTATATAATTAAATCAGCGCATACTGCGCAAGAAAGATATACCGAAGGAGTAATATTATGTCAACGGAAAAAAAGCTTTTCGCAACCCTTCAGGGCGAAGAAATTTATCTTTATACAATTACTAATAAGAGCGGTGCCTCGGTAACGCTGCAGACTCTCGGCGCAGGCGTTCACGCGCTGTGCGTGCCTGACAGAAACGGCGCGCTTGCCGACGTTGTGCTCGGCTTTGACAAGGCGGAGGACTATATTAATCCCGATTACGGTTATCAGGGACTTGCAGTCGGCAGATGGGCAAACCGTATCCGCGACGGAAAATTCACCTTTGAGGGCGTTGAATATACTACTCCTCAGAATCAGGGGACATGGACTCTTCACGGCGGAGGACGTTTCAGTTTTACTAACTGGGATGTCGAAGAAACCGGCGATGATTTCGTAATATTTTCTCGTTTTTCGCCTGACGGCGAGGACGGCTTCCCGGGCAATTTCACAATGAAGATTAAATACACTTTTACCGAGGACAATACGCTTCGTATTGAATATACTGTTCTTTCGGACAAGAATACTGTTGCAAACCCGACGAACCACTCGTATTTTAACCTTTCCGGTAACGACGGGGAAACGGTCGAGGAGCATAAGCTGATGATACTTGCCGATTACTTTACCGAGACTGACGAAAGTCAGCTTGCGACGGGCGAGCTCGGCGAGGTAAAGGGCACGATGATGGATTTCACAACACTTCATAAAATCGGCGACAGAATTAATGAGCCGTTCAGAGCTTGTATCGGCGACGTCGGATACGATAACAACTACTGCCTGCGCAATAAGGACGGAGAGTTCGCTCTTGCGGCAGTTCTCGAGCACGAGGGCAGCGGCAGAAAAATGGAGGTTTTCACCGACCTTCCCGGCATTCAGCTTTACTGCGGCGGATGGCTCAAGAGAGATTATACGACAGGCAAAGGCACGAGCCTCGTCACTTACCGCAGAGGCGTTGCGCTTGAAACTCAGTTTTATCCCGACGCACTTAATATAGACTCGTTCCCGCTTTGGACTGTCAAGGCAAACGAGGAATTCAAAACTACTACGGAGTTCAGGTTTTCAATAGTATGATGAGTAAACATATTGCGCTGAAAAATATAAGAATTAACGACCCGTTCTGGAACGACGTTTCCGAGCTCGTGCGGCAGGAGGTAATCCCTTATCAGTACGAGGCGCTGTACGACCGTGTGGACGGCGCTGAGAAGAGTTACTGTATTGAGAATTTTGTCAAGGCGTCGGCAGTCGTTTCTGCGCTCAAAAGCGGAGAAGAAGTGCCCGTTTATCCCGTTGACAAGTGGCAGTATACTGACGATAACTGCGACGAAAACGCTTTTCACGGCTGGGTCTTTCAGGACAGCGACGCTTATAAGTGGCTCGAGGCTGTCGGCTACAGCCTCAGTAATCATTTTGACCCCGAGCTTAAGAAAAAAGCAGACGGTATTATCGATATTATCTGTTCCGCTCAGCTTGATAACGGATATCTCGATACGCTTTATATCATTAACGACAGAAGCAGGGTCTTTACTAATCTCCGCGATTATCACGAGCTTTACTGCTTCGGTCATCTTGCCGAGGGCGCAGTAAGCTATTTTAACTCTACGGGCGACAGAAGGCTCCTTGACGCCGCGTGCCGTTTTGCTGATTTAATATGCGACACGTTCGGTGAGAATAAAAAGCGAGGCTACGGCGGTCACGAGATTGCCGAGCTTGCGCTCGTTAAGCTTTACGAAACTACGGGTGAGAAAAAGTATCTTGAAACAGCTGAGTTTTTCGTGAACGAGCGCGGAAAAAAGCCGTATTATTTTGATGTTGAGCAGGGGAGGGAAACTACCTGTGACGCGTATCACTATAACCAGGCGCACCGCCCTGTAAGGCAGCAGAAAGAGGCTGTCGGTCACGCCGTCAGAGCCGTGTATCTTTACAGCGGAATGGCAGATGTTGCGCGGTACTGTGACGATAAAGAATTATATACATCGTGTAATAATTTATGGAACAATATTGAGAAACGGAAGCTGTATATTACAGGCGGTATAGGCTCTACGGTCGACGGCGAGGCGTTTACGTTCGATTACGACTTGCCTAACGACCTTGCGTACAGCGAGACGTGCGCTTCAATCGGACTGATATTTTTTGCGCGCAGGATGGCGGAGCTGGAAGTAAAATCAAACTTTGCCGACGTTGCGGAGAGGGCGCTGTATAACACCGTGCTTTCAGGTATGAGCGAGGACGGAAAGAGCTTTTTCTACGTTAATCCGCTTGAGGTCAATCCCGAAGCGTCAAGACGTGACAGCCGCAAGTTCCATATTAAGCCCGTTCGGCAAAAATGGTTTGCATGCGCGTGTTGTCCGCCTAATCTTGCGCGGCTGATTTCCTCAGTCGGCGAGTATGCGTTCGGCGAAAACAGCGATACATTTTTCGTTCATCAGTATATCGGCGCTGACGTTCAATCAAAACTCGGAGAAATAAAGCTGAAGTCGTCTTATACTTCTGACGGAGGCGTGAAGATAGAAGTTAAGCCTAATAGTAAAATGAAACTTGCGCTACGTATTCCGTCGTGGTGCAGCGGCTATGAGCTGTCGCACGATTATTCGCTGAAAGACGGCTATGCGTATGTCGATGTCGACGGCGAGGCTGTAATTACAGCGCGTTTTGACGTCAAGCCGCGGCTCGTCAGGTGCTCAAACCGCGTTCGCGCAAACGCAGGAAAGGTTGCAGTTATGAGAGGACCGTTTGTCTACTGCGCTGAGAGCGTTGACAACGGTGACAACCTTCAAATGCTCGTTCTTGATAAGACTACTCGGTTCAGTCAGCAGGGAGAATTTCTGATTGTTGACGGCTGGCGCGAAAAGCCGAGCGACGAGCTTTATTCCGATTTCGCAGAGACGGAGAAGGAGCGCTGTAAAATAAAACTTCACCCCTATTACCGCTGGGGTAACAGAGGTGAAAACGAAATGCAGATTTACCTGCGTTATGAATGACAGTTGTATTAAAGAAGGAGCTGACTAAGCGTCAGCTCCTTTTTGCTTCCTGTTTCTCACGATAATCATAAATATCATTCCTATGAGACCGCCGATTGTGTTCATCATCATATCCGTCATTGTATCAAACAGTCCGAGATATCCGTACTCGCCGCGGAAGCGGGCGAGATTGAACATATCAGTTTCCTTGCCTGCTTTTGCGAGCTGGAGATTTGTGCCGTGCAGAGTGTCCATAAGGAATTCATAGAACTCCCAGCCGACGGCGATTGACAGCGCGAACATAAGGCTGAAAATTGCGGCGAGAGTCGCGGCGCATTCGCCCTTCTTGCGCTGGATTATTACTGCAAAATCATAGCCGAACACGGCGCATACCATACCTGCCATAATGTGCATAAATTCGTCGAACCACCTGTATTTGTCAAACAGCCCGATATATGAGCCGAACACGATTCCGATGAATATTATCAGATTGAGCATAGTCTGATTAAGCGGCGGAACTTCCTCAATGAAAGAGCCGTTGCCGAAAATCTGGAACATATCCCAAAGGTGAGTGAAGATGAAGCAGAACACGCTCTCAAATCCCATTACCAAATCGCCGTGTATGAATGAATAACCTGCGCAGACCAGCATTGCGAGCCTTACTATAATCCAGAATACGAGCTGGCCCTTCGGTATTTTATCAATCGGGTCTTTTTTTATTTTGTAAGTCATATTTCATTCCGCCTTACATATTATTAATGTTATATTACCACAAGTGCGCGTAATTTCAACCATTTTTTTGTAAAACGTCTAATTCTAAAATAATTCTAAACTAATTAGACATTTGTTTGTTTTTTTAATTTAATCCGCTATAATAGATGAGAATTAGAATCAGGAGGAATGAATATGAATACACCTAAAGCACCGTGGTTTAAGTATTTCGGCGATATTCCCAAGACTCTCGAATATCCTGAGGGCTCGATGTACGAGGCCGTTAAATACGCTTATGATAACCACATTCATGATAACGGTTACAAGAACGACGCTTATGTTTTCCAGGGTAAGGGAACATCTTATCCCGAATTCTTTAATAAAATTGACCGAATCGGCAAAGCGTTTATGTCAATCGGTATTGAAAAGGGCGACTGTGTAACTGTATGTATGCCTAACGCGCCTCAGGGCGTTGATACGTTTTACGCGCTTAACAGAATCGGCGCAGTTCCCGCAATGATTCATCCGCTCTCCGCGCCGGGCGAAATCAAGTTTTACGTTACTCATACTCACAGCAAGGCAATTCTCGTCCTCGATATGTTTTACGAGAAGGTGCTCGACGCGCTTAAGGATGTTGACTATGAGGTTAAGGTTATCGTAGCTCATATTAAAGATGAGCTTCCTTTCCCGCTTAATCTCCTTTATCCTCTTACGGTTAAGGATAAGCCTGCGCCGCTCCCGAAGGACAGCACTCGGATTATTGACTGGAAAGCGTTTATCGCAGGCGGAAA
>CAMPAT010000086.1 GCA_946633275.1 uncultured Clostridia bacterium | reverse complement strand
AAGCGGAATCATTACGAGCATAGATAATTCGTTTACTAAGGCGATTTTAATCTTTAACGTTCCGCTGACATTCTTTAAATTCCTGTTTATTACTATAATTGTCGCAATTCTGTATCCGCCTATAAGCGACTTCTTGCATTACAGAATCAGAGCGAAGAGGAGATAATTATGAAGAAATATTTAGTAATTCTTGCGCTTGTGCTCGCTCTGGCGATGTGTGCCGCGTGCGCAAAAGGCGCTTCTGATAATAATCAGACTAACAATAGCGAAAAATCAGCCGTTACTCAGAGTGCTGATGAAAGCACTACGGCTAAAACTGACGAGTCTGCAACCACGGCGGGTAATGGAGGTACGACTCTTAAGCGTGTTGACGGAGGTAACGAGATTACAGTAACAATTTCCGACTCCGACACTACTAAAAAAAGCTCAAAGAAGAATAAAGAGAAAACTACTTCGACTGACAAGACCACTTCTCAGTCCCGTGAGCTTCCGATTTTGCCGCTAAATTAATCTTACTGAGGACGTTTTATGCCTGAATTTGTAGTTGATATTGCAAATCTGAATATTAAGGTTAACTGTAAATACGGCTTTACGCGCGATTTTTGCGGAGAGTATGTTACTGATAACGAGCCCGATTTTTCTGTGTCCGTCAGCGAAGACGCGATTGACAGAGAGATAGAAATTTCGCCGTTTGAACCTTCGCGTCCGTATGCGGAGAGTATATGCGTTTACCGTGAAATTGCGGAAAAACTCCCGTTTTATGACAGACTCGTCTTTCACGGCGCCGTTATTTCATATAAGAATAAGGGATATATTTTCACCGCGCCGAGTGGAACGGGCAAGACGACGCATATCAGCCTTTGGCATAAATATGTCGGCGGAGTAGATGTCGTTAACGGCGATAAGCCTGTTCTTCATATTACGGAAGATTTTACGGAAGCTTATGCTACGCCTTACGCCGGCAAAGAAGGTTTCCAGAACCACTCCCACGAAAAGCTACGCGGAATATGTCTTATTGAGCAGTCGAAAGAGAACAGCATAAGAAGAATTGCAGTATCAGACTGCCTTATGCGCATTATGACTCAGGTTTATAAGCCGTATGATACTGCAGCGGCAGTAAAAACGCTTGATTTGCTGGATAAACTGCTCAGGAATGTTCCTGTGTATCTTCTCGGTTGCGATATGAGCGAAAACGCCGTGAAATGCTCGTATGAAGCGCTTACAGGCGAAAAATATAGTGAAAGGATAATGCCGGATGAAAATTAAAGACGGATTTGTTAAATGTAAAGTCGGCGAAAAGTATCTTGTCGTTACGACGGGAGCGCTCAGCGCTGAGAATAATATTATGATTGAGCTTAATGAAACGTCGAGCGAAATCTGGGACTTCATCTCTCAGGGCTTGTCCGCTGACGAGATTGCAAAGAAAATTAGCGAAGAATACGGAATTTCGCTTGAAAAAGCGGAAAATGATGTGAACAAACTTATTGACAATATGGCTCAGGCAGGCGTGCTTGAATAAGGAGAAAAAATGAAAAAGTTAGTATGTGTATTACTCGCCGTGCTTACGCTTTCTGCGTGTGCAGTCGGCACAGCGTATGCCGATGAACTGAATGTTATCGACGGCTCTTCGGAGTTACCTTCTGTAACTCTGCCCGATACTAAGACGGACGCGTCAAAATACAGCGTTACTCTCGGCAAGACATCGTATGTTTACGACGGCAAGCTTAAGTATCCGAGCGTTACCGTTAAGGATAATAAAGGTAGAAAGCTTGCAAGGAGCTGCTATGACCTCAAATATACTGCAAATAAATACGTCGGTACAGCGTGCGTTGCAATTACCTATAAGGGCAACTACACGGGCGCGAAAAAAATGTATTATAAAATTGTGCCGAAGGGAACTTCAATTACGAAGCTTACAAGAGGCAAGAAGAGCTTTACTGTAAAATGGAAGAAGCAGACAATTCAGACAACGGGCTACCAGGTTGTATATTCTACCTCAAAGAGCTTCAAAAACCCTGTTTACAAGAGCGTTAACAATAAAAAAGCAGTTTCAAAAACAGTTACGAAGCTTAAGAAAAATAAGACTTATTACGTCAAGGTAAGAACTATTGCCAAGAAAAACGGCAAGACATATTATTCAGCTTATTCAAAGACGTTAAAGGTTAAAACGAAATAAGAAATTATCAATAAGCCGCTTTGATAAAGGCGGCTTTTTGTTTTGCGCTTTTATGAAAGATAGTATGAAGCCGAAGGCTGAAACAATAATCAGGAAATATGATATCACAGTAAGAGTATTCCAAGCGGCGCAGGAATCAAAAATGAACTGCCGTAAATTACTTTTACACAGAATGATTAACGCAGTATTCAGCGAGGCAAGAATTATGTAAAAGAGATGTTTCTTACAGCGCAAAAAGCATAGCAGAACAGCGCATATAACGGAAAACTCAAATAACGCAAAAACGCTTGCGATAACAGTCTTTTCGCGGTGAATCAGAGTGAAAAAATAATCATTTTTTGCGGCGAGATAAACGGGCGAGGTCACCCTTCCTTTTCTGCCTTGTATGGGAGTGAGCCTGAGCATAATATCCTTTCCGATTTTGATATCGTCAGCAGGTATTACAGTAATTCTTTCGCCCTTGTATTCGCTGTCTTTTCCGTCAGAGGAGTAAATGATTTTGCCCTCTGTTGACAGCGTAAGCCGAAGGTCATTGCTTTTTATAATTATGCTTTTGCCCCTGCTGTCGTCGCCCAGCTTTGACGTCAGCGTAACGGGACTGCTGATTTCAAGCTCACTTATGCTTTTTCGTCGCCCGATGTTGTTGTACCAGTCTGCTATTACTGTGTAAGATGATTCAGGCGAGAAGGCGAGACCGCCGCTCTTGCCTGCTGCGACGGTAAATGCAGTAAAGAAAATTACCGCCGCCGCTATAACGATTATGATATTTAACCTTCTTATCTTTACCACCCCGACTAAAATATATGAAAGCGGTATCTTGATTTATTACGAATATTGTGCTATATTTAAATTGAAGTAATTTAATTATATTTCGGGTGATATATTATGACTAAGATTAAAAGGAGATTCTTTGCTGCGGCATTTGCGGCAGTACTGCTACTCACATCGCTCTTTACGGTTGATATGAGCATTGTTTTTGCGGCTACTTCGGGATCGTGCGGTCAGAATGCGACGTGGTCGTATAATACTTCCACGAAAACGCTTACTATTTCCGGCACGGGCGCAACTAAGGACTACCGAGATACTACAAGCAAACTTCTCGGTACAGAGAAGGCTCCGTGGGCTGACTATAAGCCTGCTATAACTACTGTTGTAGTAGGCGAGGGAATTACGGAAATCGGCGACTATGCATTTTTTGAGTGTACTGCGCTTACGAGCGTTTCGCTTCCGAGCACGCTGACCAAACTCGACGGTTGGGGAGGCGCTGTAGGTAATGTTGATAAGACTTACGGCTGTTTCCAGACTTGTACGGCTCTTGAGAACATAACCCTTCCTAACAGCTTGATTGAGATTGAACCTTACGTTTTTAACGGCTGTACGGCGCTTAAGAAAATTGTTATCCCGAATAACTGTACAACTATCGGCAAATATGCGTTTTTTGAGTGTACCAGCCTCGATAAAGTAACTTTCGGTAACAGCGTTACTACTCTCGGTGAAAACGCGTTCAGAAATGCAGGCGTATCTAAAGTCGATTGGAACGATAAACTTACTACTATCTCTAAGGAAGCGTTCCTCGGATGTCGTTTTACTCTGCTTACCCTGCCTGAGACTGTTACGAATGTCGGCGAGAAGGCGTTTAAAAATAACACCTTCCTCAGAGAAGTTACGGTTGAAAACCGCAGCGTCAGCTTTGCTGATGAGTTCTGCGAGGGCTCGTATCAGACAGTTCCTATTACAATCAAAGGTTATACAGGCTCTACAGCTGAGGATTTTGTAACTCAGTACGGCAAGCCGAATGAAACGACGGTAAGATATGTTTTCAGTTCGCTTGACGCCTGTGCTCACGAGAATACGGAAACTGTGACGGTGAGAGAACCTAATTGTACTGAAACCGGACTCCAGCAGGTAATCTGTAACGACTGCGGCGAGGTTGTAAGAGAGATTACAACTGACGCCCTCGGACATACGTGGGGCGACCCTACAGAGACTTTTGACAATACGGAAGGTAACGGTCATATTTATAATTCGTATCAATGCTCCGTCTGCGGCGAGACTAAGGAAGAAGTCGTACATGCCAGAAATATTAATGTTGACCCGAGCTCGGTTAATCCCGAGGATATCAATGCTGATGACCTTGACCCGTCTATGCTGCAAGGCACGGTTTACGTATGGGTCGACGGATATTACACTACTACGGTGGTGAGAGCAGCTACCTGCACTAAGGCAGGACTCGAGAGGTATCATTGTACTGTCGACGGTTGCGACCAGACGGAAACTCACGTAGTTCTCGCTCATCATACCGTTACCTCTTGGAATGTTACAAAGCCGGCGACCTGTACGGAAGAAGGCTCTCGTAAGGGCATATGCGACGTGTGCGGCGAAGATGTGATAGAAACTATTAAGCCGACCGGTCACTCGTATGACAAGGAGACTCCCGACGAAGTATGGGACGACGAAAATGACGGACATACTCATAAGCTCTATATCTGCAAAAACTGCGGAGAAGAGATACAGGAGTACGTCCATAATGAGTGGAAAGACGGACTTTATACCGCAACTTCCACGACGTATGATAATTGTCAGCTCCCGGGTGTCGAGCTTGATACCTGCGACATCTGCGGCGCAAGACGTACTGTCGAAATACCTGCGCGCGGCGAGCACGATTTCTATGAAACGTCGCGTACTGAGCCAAACTGTACTCAGCGCGGACGTATCTACCTTGCTTGCC
>CAMPAT010000085.1 GCA_946633275.1 uncultured Clostridia bacterium | reverse complement strand
GCTTAATATCCGCCGCGCCAAGCGCCGTTTCGCACTCCGTGAGCATCTTGCCCGTAATATCGAGCGTATCGGTGGTTTTGCCGAGCACAAACGAGGCGCGGTAGCCCTTATCACTGTCGGGCAAAAAGTTGAGGAAGCGCGTCGCATTGCCGACCATCACGGGTAAAACGCCCGTCGCCATCGGGTCAAGCGTACCCGTATGTCCCGCCTTTTTCGTGCGCGTAATCCCGCGCACCTTTGCCACGACACCGAATGAGGTGATGTCCTGCGGTTTATTGATGCAGATAATTCCGTTCATATTATCTTACCTTATTGCCTTCCCCCTCGGGGGAAGGTGGCTGCCGAAGGCAGTCGGATGAGGGGATAGTTATACCGATAGCATTTCACTTGCTTTTTCAACCAGCATTTTCTCGGCCTCCTCGACGCCGCAGTCGAAGCGGCACGCCGCCGCCTGCTTATGTCCGCCGCCGCCGAATGCCGCCGCAAGCTCGGCAGCGTTCACGCTGTCCAGCGTTCTGATGGAGCATTTGCAGGTGCCGTCGGGCTTTTCACGGAAGGTCAGTCCGACCTCCACGCCCTCAATCTGGCGTGTCAGCGGTGCAATCGCGTCGGTCTCCTGCTCGGACGAGCCCGTCCTCGCATACATATCCTGCGTAATCTTAATGACGCAGATGCGGTCGTCGTCATAAAAGCGCATCCCCTCAATCGCGAGACGCTCAAGAGCGGCATAGGTGCGCGTCTTGGACTCGAACATCACGCGGTTAATCGTGCCGTTGTCCGCGCCGAGGTCGACGAGCTCCGCCGCCGCGCGGTAGGTATTGGAGGTCGTGCTCGCATAGCGGAAACAGCCCGTATCGGTGGAAATACCGATAAACAGGGCGTTCGCCATCGGTTTATCAATTTTTACCTTCAGCGCTTTAATGACCTTCAGCACGGTCTCGCACGCTGCCGCCGCATCCGCATTCAGGAGCAGATACTTCGCATAGCCGGTATTGGTGCCGTGGTGGTCGATGCACATATCAATCCTGCCGCTGTACTGCTCGGCAAGGTCGCCGAGGAGATTCTCAGTCGCGACATCCACCGCGACAATAAACTCCTCCTCGAATGCCTCGCAGCACGCAAGACTGCCATCAATCAAATTAAGATATTTCGGTAAAAACTCATCTGCGCAGATGACTCTCGCCTTCTTGCCGAGCTTCTTCAGGGCAAGGCAGAGCGCAAAACTGCCGCCGACGGTATCGCCGTCGGGGTGTGCATGGGAAAGAATCAGGATATGATCCTGTTCCTTCAGTATCTGCGCACATTTTTCTACATTAATCTTCATTTTTCTCCTCAATGCTTCTGAGCTTATCGAAAAGCTCGAAGCCCTTTTCAATAGATGTGTCGGCGACGAAACGCAGTTCGGGCGTCTTGCGCAGATGCAGGCTCTCGCCGAGCCGCCTTCTGATAAAGCCCGCGGCAGCCTTGAGTCCCTTGACGGACTCCCTGGCAACCTCCTCGCCCTCCAGTGCCGATACATATATCTTTGCATAACTCAAATCGCCGCTGACATCGACTTTTACAATGCTGAGCATACTGCTGACGCGCGGGTCCTTGACCTCGCGCAGAATCGCCGTGAGCTCGCGCTTGATGTCCTCGGTAATCCTGTCAATTCTGTAACCAGCCATTTTCTACTCCGTTCAAAAATGGAGAATTGAGAGTTGAGAATTGAGAATTTACGACGGGCTTTGCCCGTACCCATTATATTATTGAGTGTGGGCAACGCCCACCCGACATTCTCCATTCTGCATTCTCCATTCTCAATTGCTAATCTCTGTATTCCTCTACAATATACGCCTCGAGGATATCGCCCTGCTGGATATCGTCAAATCCCTTAAGCGAGATACCGCACTCGTAACCGGAGGAAACTTCCTTGACCTCGTCCTTGAATCTCTTGAGGTTGGCAAGTTCCACATCGGCAATCTGCTTGCCGCCGCGGATGACGCGGACTTTACCGTCGCGCTTGATATTACCCGAGGTAACGAGCGAGCCTGCGATGGTGCCGGCGGAGGAAATCTTATAAACCTCGCGTACTTCAACGGTACCGGTGTCCACATCACGGTACTTCGGTGCACGCATACCGCGCATCGCATTCTCAATATCCTCAATCGCATCATAGATGATGTCGTATGTCTTAATTTCAATACCGTCGCGCTCTGCATTATCCTTCGCCACGGGGTCAACGCCGATATTAAAGCCGACGATAATCGCGTTCGACGCGGCAGCGAGCATAACATCGCTCTCGCTGACGGTACCGACGGCACCGTGGATAATCTTCACGCGCACTTCGTCGTTTTCAATCTTAAGAAGGGACTGCTTAACCGCCTCAACGGAGCCCTGTACGTCCGCTTTGACAACAATGTTCAGTTCCTTAAGTTCGCCCTCCTGGAGGGTGTCAAAGAGGGTGTCGAGGGTAACCTTCTGGAATGCCTTGAATTCCTCTTCCTTCGCCTCCTCCTTACGCTGCTCAACAAGGCGGCGCGCCAGTTTTTCATCGCTGACGGCGTTGAATAAATCACCGCTCATCGGCGCGGAGTCGAGACCCATAATTTCTACGGGTACGGACGGACCGGCGGCATTAATCTTCTTACCGCGGTAGTCGGTCATCGCGCGGACCTTACCGACCGCGGTTCCGGCAATAATGACGTCGCCGGATTTCAGCGTACCGTTCTGGACAAGCAGGGTTGCAATCGGGCCTCTGCCCTTATCGAGTTTTGCCTCGATGACAACACCCTTTGCCGAGCGGTCGGGATTCGCCTTGAGTTCGCACATCTCAGC
The DNA here is from genome assembly GCA_946633275.1 of uncultured Clostridia bacterium. Lineage (GTDB taxonomy): Bacteria > Bacillota > Clostridia > Oscillospirales > Acutalibacteraceae > Eubacterium_R. The sequence goes on along the minus strand of CAMPAT010000085.1, from coordinate 2,096 downwards.
CACGAGGTTGATGGTATCAAGCAGTTTATCAATACCCATCTTCGTTTTAGCCGAAACGGGAACGCAGATAACGTCGCCGCCCCACTCCTCGGGTACAAGCTCGTGCTCTGTGAGCTGCTGCATAACTCTGTCGGGATTAGCTCCCTCTTTATCCATTTTATTAATAGCAACAATTATTTCAACGCCCGCTGCCTTAGCGTGATTGATAGCCTCTATGGTCTGCGGCATAATACCGTCGTCCGCAGCAACAACAAGAACTGCAATATCGGTTGCCATAGCGCCTCTTGCACGCATTGAAGTAAACGCAGCGTGGCCGGGAGTATCAAGGAAGGTTATAACGTCGTTATTAGCCGTTTTAACCTGATAAGCGCCGATAGCCTGAGTAATACCGCCAGCCTCGGTTGAAGTTACGTCCGTGTTTCTGATTGCGTCAAGTATTGAGGTCTTACCGTGGTCAACGTGGCCCATAACGCAAACAACGGGGCAGCGTGTTACAGCGTTCTCATCGTTTTCGTCCTCTTCCTCAATAATCTGCTCTTCAATAGAAACGACAACCTCTTTTTCTACCTTAGCGCCGAGCTCTGTTCCTACAATCTCTGCAGTATCGTAATCAATAACCTCGTTAACACTTACCATCATACCGAGCTTCATAAGCTCCTTGATAACCTCGTTAGCGGTCATACGGAGAAGTGAAGCGAGCTCGCCGACAGTAATCTCCTCGGGAACGGAAATCTTAATCTGCTGCTTCTTTCTCTGCTCAGCAATACGAGCAAGACGCTGAGCCTCGGTTTCACGCTTTTTGGAGATAGGCTTCTTCTTTCTGTACTGCTTTGATTTCTGATTGAGCTTCTGCTTTTTCTGATTATCGTTATAATTGCTTGCGGGCGCAATGTCCTCGTACTTCTGATTGTACTTTTCAAGGTCAACCGTATTTGCTCTTGTATCTATACGGCGCGCCTCGCCCTTTGTTCTTGCCTGCGGAGTCTGATTGGCTTTTTTCTTTGCCTTTTCCTCAGCGCGTTTTGCAGCCTGCTCCGCCATCTGAAGAATAGCAGCCTGAGACTGGTGCTTTTTGCTCTTAGAATCGCTCTTAGGCTTTTCAGCCTTCTTTACAGCCTTTTCCTCATCCTTTTTCTCGGCGGGCTTTTTGGTTGCAAAATATTCATCAAACGATTTTACGCTGTTTTCCTGAGTATAGGTATCAAAGAAGGTATTGAGTTCCTCCTCCGTAAGCACAGTATTCGCTTTCTTAGCGGGACCATCACAGTATTTTGAAAGCAATTCAATAATTGCTTTATTTTGTTTTCCGAAATCCTTTGCTAAATCGGAAACCTTAATTTTTATCACCATACTTGTTTCCCTCCTGGTCAATAAGTTCTATAATTCGTTTTGCAAAATTCATATCGTTTACGGAAATAACGCCTGCTCTGTAGCCGAGCGCGCAGTGGATTTCATCCATAGTTTCCTCAAGCTTTGCGCAGGGCAGAGAGGGTAAATATTTGCCCGACGCCGTTTCTACCTCGGTTATAAGCCTCGGCGAAATATCGCTTGAGAAAAGCACAAGCTTTGATTTTCTTTTTCTGATACTGTCAAGCGCCATATCGTGACCCATAGACAGCTTGCCTGCACGTCTTGTAAGCCCGAGCATTGACAGATATTTTTTACTCTGCACTTTCTATTTCCTCTTGCATTTTATCATAAATTTCGTCTTCTATCTGAACACCGAAAGCGCGTTCAAAGGCTTTTTTCTTTCTTGCCTTTTTAAGACATTCGGCATTTTTGCAAACGTATGCGCCTCTGCCGGATTTTTTACCGGTTAAATCAAGGCTTATTTCACCGTCGGGAGATTTAACAACTCTTACAAGAGTTCGCTTATCAAACATCTCCATACAGCCCGTGCACATACGCATAGGTGTTTTTTTAGCCTTCATAGCTTAACCCTCATAAAATCCGCTTTCGGGCTTAATATCAATCTTCCAGCCCGTAAGCTTAGCGGCAAGGCGAACATTCTGTCCCTTATTGCCGATAGCGAGCGAAAGCTGTCCGTCCGGTACCGTTGCGCGGCAGGACTTTGCGCCCTCATCAAGAATTTCAAC
>CAMPAT010000084.1 GCA_946633275.1 uncultured Clostridia bacterium | reverse complement strand
TGTAAGGGTATCGTATAGCTTCTTGGTGACAGGTCCCATCTCGCTCATGCCTGAAGGCAGGCATATCTCGGTGCCGTGATCCACAATCTTGCCTACAGGCGAGATAACGGCTGCGGTTCCGCAAAGTCCGCATTCTGCCATATCCTTAACCTCTTCAAGAGTAACCTCGCGGTGCTCGACAGTAAGACCGAGATACTTCTCAGCAACAATCATAAGCGAACGGCGCGTAATCGAAGGAAGGATTGAATCGCTCTTAGGAGTAACGACTTTGCCGTCCTTTGTTACGAAGAGGAAGTTTGCGCCGCCTGTTTCCTCAACCTTAGTTCTCGTCGCAGGGTCGAGATACATATTCTCGTCAAAGCCCTTATTATGAGCGTCCACAATATTGTAAAGCGACATAGCGTAGTTAAGACCGGCTTTGATATTACCTGTACCGTGAGGCGCAGCTCTGTCGAGGTCAGACACACGGATTGTAATCGGCTTTGCGCCGCCCTTGAAGTAAGGACCTACGGGCGTTGCGAAAATTCTGAACTGATATTCATCAGCAGGCTTAACGCCGATAACTGCGTTTGAGCCGAACATAAACGGTCTGATATAAAGCGTTGCGCCGCTGCCGTAGGGAGGTACCCACGCTGCGTTAGCTTTAACTACTTCCTTAACCGCCTCAATAAACTTTTCCTCAGGGAAAACAGGCATTTCAAGCTTACGGCAGGAATCTGCCATACGCGAAGCGTTGAGGTCAGGGCGGAAGCAAACAATCTTTCCGTCCTCCGTTGTGTAAGCCTTAAGTCCTTCAAAGCAAGTCTGAGCATACTGAAGCACGCCTGCGCACTCCGTCATCGTAATCGTGGCGTCTTCCGTAAGAGCTCCATCGTCCCACTTGCCGTCCTTGAAATTAGCTACAAATCTGTAATCCGTAGGCATATATCCAAAGCCAAGTGAGCCCCAGTCAATGTCTTTCTTTTGCATTAATATACATCTCCTTTAGAATGTTATATAAATAAATAATAGCACACATATTAGCGAATTTCAACAATTAATTGCAGGAGTTCGCTCCGTTTTATTAATAGAATATTAAATTTAAAAATATACTATTGTTTTTAACTTTCGGGTAAGTTATAATATTAAGCTGAAATATCAGAAGTTTACTTCATAGAAACGGTATATTATGAATATTTTATTTATTGGCGACATAGTTTCTCAGTCGGGCTGCGACTATCTTATGAGCACTCTGCCGAAGCTCAAGGGCGATTACAAGGCTGATATCGTAGTCGCAAACGGGGAAAACTCGGCAGTAGGCAACGGCATAACGCCGAAAAGCGCGCAGATGATATTCGACAGCGGCGTAGACGTAATCACGCTCGGCAATCACGCGCTGAGAAGGCCTGAAATCGCGGATTATCTCGAGCGCAACGAATTCATTATCCGCCCTGAGAATTATCACAAAAGCGCTCCGGGCAGAGGCTTCTGCGTGCTTGACAAGGGACGTTATCAGGTGCTTGTCGCAAACCTGCAGGGCACAATGTATCTCGACAATAACGAAAATCCTTTTGACGCGGCGGACAGAATTTTGCGCTACGCAGAGGACAACGGGATTAAAAATATCGTAATCGATTTTCACGCGGAAGCGACGAGCGAGAAGAGAGCGCTCGGCTTCTATCTTGACGGCAGAGCGAGCGCGCTCGTCGGAACTCACACGCACGTTCAGACGGCAGACGAACAACTGCTCCCGAACAAAACTGCATATATAACAGACCTCGGAATGACGGGACCGTACTATTCGGTGCTCGGAGTACAGCCCGAGGTTGTAATCAATAAATTCAGAACTAACCTGCCGGCAAGATTCACTAACGCGGAGGGTCCCTGCTCAATCGAGGGCTGTTTCGTGCAAATCGACGAAAAGACCGGCAGAGCGACTAACATAGAAAGGTTCAGACGATGACAAAAAAATATTTGTCCGTTTTACTCTGCGCCGTTATTCTCATATCAGTTTTCAGCGCCTGCGCGGCGAAGAAAAACGACGGATACGACCACACGCTCGTAACGGAAACGACGACGCAGCTTGCGACAGACGAAACGGGCTTCAAGCTGAGCTACTCGCAGTCTGACTCGCTAAACCCCTTCAGCACAAAGACGCTTAATAACCAGGTCGTTGAAACGCTTGTGTTTGACTCGCTTTTCGTGCTTGACGACAGTTTTGAAGCGCAGCCGTCAATCGCGACGAGCTACAGCTACGAAAACGAAAAGACGCTTAATGTCGTAATAACGAGCGGAATCGTATTCTCAAACGGAGACAGACTTACGGCGAAGAACGTAGTAAGCTCCTTCAACAAGGCGAAGGACTCCCCGCATTGGAAAAATATGCTCAGCGGCATCAGCAGCGCCTCCGCAGTAAGCGACACAGCGATTAAATTCAAATTATCACATAACAACCCTAACGCGCACAATCTTCTCACCTTCGCGATTGCAAGCTCAAAGACGGACAAAAACGGCTATCCTATAGGAAGCGGAAGATATAAGTTTGAAAAAGGAAACGGAACCGTTCTGTTAACGGTAAACGATAAGCGCGAGGATTTCACGCCGCATTTCACAAAAATCCCTCTCGTCAACATCACGTCCGAGGATTCGATTGAAAACGCGATTAACATCGGCAACGTGAGCTACGTTTACCGCGACTTAAACCGCGGCGGCGACAGAAAAATGCAATGCAACAAGAAGGCTGTAAACCTCACGAATCTCGTATTCATAGGAATCAACGGATTTTCGGGAATCACGAAGAACAGCGATATAAGACGCGCCGTTTCTCTCGCAGTTGACAGAGACACGATTGTAAAAAGTGCATACAGAGGATATGCGAAAAGCACGACCTCGCCCTTCCACCCGAACTCAAAGCTCGGCAAAACCGCCCAGATTTTCACGGCAAAGGCAGACCTCGCGGCTGCGAAGCAGGCTATTAATCAGAGCGCGGTAAAAGAAAAGGACTTAAAACTCGACATCCTCGTAAACAAGAATACTGACCGTATTGCCGCTGCAAAGCTCATCAAGCAGCAGCTTGAAACTGCAGGCTTCAAGGTTACGATTAACCAGACGAGCAACAAAGATTATTACAGCAAGCTAAAATCGAGAAGCTTCGATATATACATAGGCGAAACGAGAATTCCCGGCGATATGAATATGAACAGCTTTTTCACATCAAACGGGATTACAAATATCGGAATTGACCTTAAGAATTCCGAAACTGCAAAAGCGTACAGCAGCTATCTTTCCTCAAACGGAGAAATCGGAAGCTTCGTTCTTTCCTTCTCGCAGGAAATGCCGTTCATACCGCTCGTATACAGACAAGGTATGATTTGCTATTCAAAATCTATGCAGGGCGATATGCAGGGATACGTTGACAATTATTTTTCTAATATAGAAGACTGGTACTATAATTAATCACAGGAGGATTCATTATGATTAAGTTTGAAAATCCTAACGGATACATCGAAATAACTAACAATTATTTTGCTCATCTTGTCGGAAATGCTGCGCAGAGCTGTTTCGGCGTTACGAGAATGGTTAACCCGAATCCGTACCACGCATTAAAATCAGTCATCAAGAACAAGGTATCTGTTGATAACACAAATCAGGGCGTAATCGTTAAAAGCGTTAACGGCGCGCTCGTAATCGATTTACACATTGCAGTAAGCTACGGCGTAAATATCAACACGATAACAGACAGCATTGTAAACAAGGTAAGATACACCGTAGAGTCGGCTACCGACCTCAAGGTTTCACAGGTAAATGTGCACGTTGACGGATTAAATTAGCACTTTTCGGAGGAATCAAGTATGATCACAGGGCAAATGTTCCGCGACGGAATTATTTCCGCCGCAAATAATATATCAAACTCACGTCAGGCAGTAGATGCGCTCAACATCTTCCCCGTTCCTGACGGCGACACGGGCACTAATATGTCTATGACGATTACTGCCGCTAAAAAAGATGTTTCTGCTATGGCGGACGACAGTTCGCTCAGCGAGGTTTCAAAGCGCTGCGCCGCCGCGCTGCTCCGCGGTGCAAGAGGTAACTCGGGCGTTATCCTTTCGCTGATTTTCAGAGGTTTTTCAAAGGCGTTCAACAATCTTGACGAAGCAAGCGGAAAAGATGTTGCAAGCGCATTCCGTATGGCTACAGAATCTGCATATAAGGCAGTAATGAAGCCGACGGAAGGTACAATTCTTACCGTAATCCGCAAGTCTGCCGAAGCGGCAGAAAAAATGGCGGAGATTAACGACGACCCGATTGAAGTCTGCTTTGCCGCTCTGCAGGCGGCGCGTGAAGCGCTCGCAAAAACTCCGGAGCAGCTCCCCGTTCTCAAAAAAGCAGGCGTAGTCGACGCAGGCGGACAGGGACTCGTGCTCATCTTTGAAGGCTTCAACAGCGTATTCGGACATGACGCAATCGTTCAGCCGCTTGAAGGCTCGTCTGTCGAGCCCGTAAGCGCTCCCGATAAAAAGATTGTTGCCGAGGCAAGCGACGATATCGAATTCGGCTACTGCTCGGAATTCCTCATCGAAAAGGCGAAAGACGCCGAGCAGACAGACCCTCTCAAGCTCAGAGCTTATCTTGAATCCATCGGCGACTGCGTAGTAGTAGTCGACGACGACAATATTATAAAAGTCCACGTTCACTCAAACTGCCCCGGTACTGTAATCCAGTCGGCGCTGAAATACGGACAGCTCATCAATATCAAGATTGACAATATGCGCTATCAGCACAGGAACGCCGATGTCGGAGTAAAAGAAGGCGAAACTCCCGTTAAGCCGACTGTATCAGAGCCGGAAAACGATTTCGGCTTCGTCACAGTATGTGCAGGCTCGGGACTTGAGGAGCTCTTCCGCGACTTAGGCGCAGATACTATCGTCAGCGGCGG
>CAMPAT010000083.1 GCA_946633275.1 uncultured Clostridia bacterium | reverse complement strand
CAGTTCGCCTGCATTTTCGATACTGTGCGACACAAACGAACAGTACGCGCAGCGCGTCGGGCAAAAAGGAACAGAAACATATAGCGAGCAAGAATTCTCTTCAGACAGCGAGATAATCTCATTTTCTCTGTGCATTACCTGAAGTGCCAGGTCAATTTTGCGCTCAGACACGAGGTTGTTTTTAAATATCTCAACCGCTTCTGTTTCCCCGAACTTTTCAACAGTCGAATGCATAAGGCGCGCCGGGCGCACGCCGTAAAGAATACCCCACGGCGGACGAAAGCCGGTTATCTCGCTGAGTACATTATACATAAGAACTGAAAGCGCGTGCTCCGTATCCTCACCGTCTGAAATAACATCAGAAAGGGTGTGCTCCTTTGAGTACACCCTCGCGCTGACTTTAATATTATTTTCCTGCTTTTCGGTGATTACTTCAATATCGCTATCGCCGCTGTCTGAAATTCTCTCAAGCGGGAAGAACATCGTAGCAATCTTCTGCGTGTGATATGCGCAGTCGTGACCAATATTCTTAAGTATCATAAATTCTTCATATACATATTATTCTTACGTTCAAAATTGAGACTCGAGGTACTGTCGTGCCCCGTATATATCTTCATATCGCCGTCGAGCTCGCTGAGCTTTCTGAGTGACGACTGCATTTCATCCCAGGAACCGCCAGGAAAATCAGTCCTGCCGCACGAGAGACGAAACAGCGTATCGCCCGTAAAAAGGCTGTCGCCCGACATATAGCAGACGCTGCCCTTTGTATGTCCCGGAGTTTTAATTACGGTTATCTCCGTTTCGCCGAGGGTGATTTTGTCGCCGTCGCAAAGGATAATATCAGCCTGCGTATTATTCTGCTGCGCTCCGCTGAAAAGAGCGAGCGACTCACGCGCTGACGAAAGCATAGACGCGTCCTCAGCAGCAATAGCAATTTTACAGCCGAACTTTTCCTTAACTTCCTTTGCACCCATAATATGGTCATAGTGACCGTGAGTAAGAAGAATATACTTCAAATCAGTATCGCCGATTAAATCGAGCATTCTTTGGTTATACTGCGAGCAATCAATGAGCGCGGATTGATTAGTATTATCGTCTACCAGCAGATAGCAGTTATTTGCCATACCGCCGAAGGTTGCCATTTTAACACTCATATCAAAGTTCCTTACTGTCAAGAATTATTGTAACAGGACCGTCGTTTAAAAGTTCGACCTTCATATCTGCGCCAAATTCGCCCGTTTCCACTCTTTTAACGCCTGCCTGCTTAAGACCGTCAACGAAATATTCGTAAAGCGGGATAGCTTCGCTCGGCTGCGCTGCTGCGATGAACGACGGTCTGCGCCCGTGCGAGCAATCAGCAGCGAGCGTAAACTGCGACACAACGAGCATTTCGCCGCCGATGTCGAGGCACGACAGATTCATCTTGCCGTTTTCGTCCTCAAAAATCCTGAGAAACGGGACTTTCTTAAGAAGCTTGTCTGCATCCTCCCTGCTGTCACCCTCAACTACGCCGAGAAGTATCATAAAGCCCTGCTCGCACGAGCCGACAACCTCGCCGTCAATCTTAACATTTGAATATTTAACTCTCTGAATAACTGCTTTCATTATAATTCCGTTCTTTCAATAAGATAAACGCCCTGAACTTTATTAAGCATCTTAATAATTCCGTCGAGGTGCTCCTTGCCGTTAACCGCAAGCGTGATTGTGGTGAGACAGTTGCCGTCATTGATTTCTCGCGCGTTAATTGCGTGAATTTTAACGTGAGCGCCTGCAAGCGCCGTAGTAATATCGAGCACTACGCCTTCACGGTCAATAGCGTAAATATTGAGAGTTGAGCGCGCCTCGACCTTTATATTTGAATCCCATCTTGCAGGAACCCAGCGTTCCGGCTCGGGCGAATTTGCAATATCGTAAGGAACGTTTTTACAGTCCCGACGGTGGATAGTGAGTCCGTGTCCGCGCGTGATGAAGCCAACTATCGGCTCACCCGGAAGCGGATTACAGCACCTGCCCATATTAATAAGACAGTTATCGATACCCTCAACTATTACGCCGCCGGACGACTTACTGCTTTCGTTACTGATTTTAAGCGAAGGCGCGTCATCTCTCGTATCTTTATAAATCCGGTTATATTCATCCTTTATTCCCGGCATAAGACGAGTGAGGTTTATACCGCCGTAACCGATTGCGGCAAAAAAGTCGTCAATACGCGTAAGTCTCTGTCTTTCAGCTATCTTAAGGATAAATTTATTAAACTCATCCTCAGTCAGTCTGATATAATTCTTGCGAAATTCGTGCTCTACCGCAGCCTTGCCCTGTGCGATATTCTCATCGCGGCGTTCCTTCTTGAACCAGGAGCGGATTTTTGAGCGCGCTTCGCTTGTCTTGACAATCGTCAGCCAGTCGCGCGAAGGACCTTTGCCTTGCTGATTAGTAGTAATAATTTCAACAATCTGTCCCGTCTTCAGAGTTGTATCGAGCGGAACAATTCGTCCGTCGACCTTTGCTCCTGTCATACGGTTTCCGACAGCGGAGTGAATTGCATAAGCAAAGTCAATAACAGTCGCGCCCTTGGGCAGACACTTAACGTCGCCACGCGGGGTGAACACATATATTTCATCAATCGAAAGGTCGCCCTTGATGTTTGCTATAATCTCCGACTTGTCGTCGCTGTTCTCGTTTTCAATAAGGCTGTTAATCCACTTCAGCGATTCGTCGATATTATCTTTTCCGCCCTTGCCGAGCTTATATTTCCAATGCGCCGCGATACCGTATTCCGCGGTCTTATGCATATCCATCGTTCTGATTTGAATTTCAAACGGAATGCCCTTATAGAGCACCGTCGTATGAAGCGACTGATACATATTCGGCTTCGGAGTTGAGATATAATCCTTGAATCTGCCGGGAAGCGGCTGGAACATATCGTGCACAATTCCGAGAACGTTATAACAGTCAATCATAGTATCAACGATAATCCTGACCGCGTAAATATCGTAAATCTCGTCGAACGTTTTGCCCTTTATATACACCTTACGGAATATGCCGTGTACTGACTTAACTCGCGACGTGATACGTACATTCTTAATCAGCGGCGAAAGCTTATCGCTAATCTGTTTTTTGATATCTTCGAGGAATTCCTCGCCCTCTTCGCGCTTCATAGTGATTGATTTTTCAATCTCCTTATACGCAACAGGGTCAAGATAAAGCACGGCTAAATCTTCAAGCTCCTCCTTAAACGCACGGATACCGAGACGGTGTGCAATCGGGGCATAAATTTCGAGCGTTTCGAGCGACTTTTCGCGCTGCTTATGCGGCGGCATATGCTCAAGCGTACGCATATTATGAAGTCTGTCTGCGAGCTTGATAATAACGACGCGCACATCCTGGTTCATAGCGATAAACATCTTGCGCACATTTTCCGCCTGAACCTCCTCGCGCGAAGCGAGGGATACCTGAGTAAGCTTTGTAACACCGTCGACGAGAAGCGCAACCTCGTCGCCGAATTCGCGCTTAATATCGTCTATTGTGTACGACGTATCCTCAACAGTATCGTGAAGAAGCGCTGCGATAATGCACTCGTTATCCATTCCGATTTCAAACAGAATTTTCGCAACGGCTACAGGGTGCATAATATAAGGCTCACCGCTGCGGCGGCGCTGGTTCTTATGAGCGTCGCGGGCTATGTTATACGCCTTTTCAATTTTTTCGCTGTCGTAGTATGAATTCTTTTTGACCTCTGACAAAAACTCGTCAAAACGGTCGTCATACTCAGCGATATTAATCTCGTTACTCAATCTAAATACTTCCCTTCAAGGCTTTAAGAATCGGGGTCGATTCCAAATCAACCTTGCCTGTGTTTGGTTTAATAATAATTTTGCCGCTGTATTCAATCAGTCCTGCCTGGATGAACGCCTTAACGGCAATCATCAGCTGACCGTAAGTCAGCTCGCCTTGCAGCCTGAAATACAAATCGTCGAGCGAATAATCAAATCCGCCGTTTGACTTTAAGTACCGGTAAACAAGCGCGCATATATTTCTGTCGGGATAAAGCGTGCTTAACGCCTTCCCTTTCGCGCGGTAAAGCTCGTAGTCGTTCTTCTCTTTAAAATACCTGTCGTCGTCGATACCGTAAAGACAGATATCAACTGCCTGAAGCGACAGGTACGTTTTGCCTGAATACAGATTCTTTGACACTCTCAGCGCAACGTTTACGCAGTCGCCCACCTTATACGGCAGACTTTCCGGTGAGGAGCCGAATTTCGCAACTCTTATTCTCTTCCCCTTTTTTTCAAGCTCAAGGCGCGTATGCTTCCCCTCCGAGAGCGGCGTGATATCGACGATATTCATCTTATACACGCCGAAAAGCGGGCTCGGATTTTCCGCGCCGTAAGGCTCAAGCACGGAAATACTGTCCACAAGTTCAAGATTAAGATAATGAGGAGAAAGCTTACAATCAAGCACTATTTCAGGCGATGGCATAACGTCGTATTCGCTATACGCATATTCATTAATACGTTTTCTGAATTCATCAATATTACTCGCTTCAAGAGTAATACCCGCCGCGAGCGGATGTCCGCCGAACTTAATCAGCACATCGCTGCAGGAATTAATCGCGTCGTAAATATTAAAGCCGTTTACAGACCTTGCGGAGCCACGTGCAACGCCCTCTTCGTCAACGCCGATAATAAATGTCGGCTTTCCGTAGCGCTCAAGAATATGGCTCGCAACAATGCCGATTACTCCGTGATGATAACCGTCGCCCGAAATAACGATAACTCTGTCGGATACGAGCTTAGGGTTTGCGGCAATAGTTTTCTCGATAGAATCGAGAATATCCTTTTCAACAGCCTGACGATGTGCGTTCTGCTCTGTAAGGAAAGCATATTTCTCTTCACACAGCTCAGCGTCCTCACTAAGCAGGAAATCAACCGCGTCCATAGCG
>CAMPAT010000082.1 GCA_946633275.1 uncultured Clostridia bacterium | reverse complement strand
TTCAAAACGCGCGCACAACGCGCACCGCGTTTTGAGGGTACTGTCCTCGAGGCGTCGTGCGTCAGCGTACGCCGAGAAGCACAATATTTTTGTTAGCACGTGCCCCCGGGGTTTCCAAAGGGGTGTGCGACCGAAGAGGAGCCTTACCCCTTTGGTTGCTTTCTTGGGTTACCGTTCTTTCGCAACACGAAAGAATGGTAACAAAACAAGGACTCCTTAAATTGTTTAATATTAACTCAGCAAGTTTTCTCATACTTACTCAAACTTACTACTAATTAATAATGCTTGACAAAACATTTTAATATGTTATAATACAAATACTGAAAATTTTACAGTACCTACAAAAGACTAAGAAGCAGAAAAAGATTTTTCATTTTAGTTTCAGCGAGTCGGCGGTTGGTGTGAGCCGATACGGGATGATTAATGCATAGCTCTCTGCGGAGTCGCTGACCTGAATAGTAATTAATAGGGACAGACGGTTAACCTCGTTATCGGTTAAGGCGTTGATTGACGCTAAAGGGCAGTTTACCTTCTGCCGAAGTAGGGTGGTACCGCGTGTTATTACGCCCCTATACGTTAGTGTGGGGGCTTTATTATATCCTCCATGCAGGAAGGAGACAGTAATTATGAAAAAAGGTTATCAAAAGTACACACCATTTACACCGATTAATATTCCGGACAGACAGTGGCCTAATAATGTTATTACGAAGGCTCCTGTTTGGTGCTCGGTTGATTTGCGAGACGGAAATCAGGCACTCGTTGACCCGATGAATTTGCAGGAGAAGCTTGAGTTTTTCCAAACTCTTGTTGATGTCGGATTTAAGGAAATTGAGGTTGGCTTCCCGTCTGCAAGCGAAACGGAATATGAAATTCTCCGTACGCTTATCGACGGCGGATATATCCCTGACGATGTTACTATCCAGGTACTCGTTCAGGCGAGACCTCATCTTATCAAGAAAACGTTTGACGCCATCCACGGCGCGAAGAATGTAATCGTGCATTTTTATAATTCAACTTCAACTCTTCAGCGCAAGGTTGTATTTAAGACAGATATGCAGGGCGTTATTGATATCGCAGTCAAGGGCGCAAAGCTTATCTATGAGCTGACTGAGGAAGAAAAGAAGAGTAATCCTGATATGAATATTCGCTTTGAATATTCTCCCGAGTCATTCACGGGTACGGAGATGGATAACGCAGTCGAAATCTGCCGCCAGGTTATGGAGGAACTCCATATTACTAAGGAAAATCCGATTATACTTAACCTGCCGTCAACTGTTGAGTGCTCAACTCCGAACGGTTACGCAGACCAGATTGAATACTTCTGCCGTCACCTGCCGAACCGCGAGGCAGCGATTATTTCGCTTCATCCGCATAATGACCGCGGCGAGGGCGTTGCCGCAACAGAGCTTGCGCTTATGGCAGGCGCAGACCGAGTAGAAGGCACTCTCTTCGGCAACGGCGAGAGGACGGGTAATGTTGACGTCGTTACTCTTGCACTTAATATGTGGACTCAGGGCGTTGACCCCGAGCTTGATTTCCACGATATTAATAAGATTAAGGAAGTGTATGAGCGCTGCACGAAGATGGAGGTTCCGCCTCGTCATCCGTACGCAGGTGAGCTCGTTTTCACCGCCTTCTCCGGCTCTCATCAGGACGCTATTAATAAGGGTAAAATATATATGGAAGAGAGTAAGACTGACCTTTGGGAAGTTCCGTATCTTCCGATTGACCCTGCCGACGTCGGCAGAGAGTACGAGCCGATTATCCGCATTAATTCTCAGTCGGGTAAGGGCGGCACGGCGTATATCCTCGCAAACGATTACGGAATTAAGATGCCAAAGGCTATGCATCCAGAATTCGGCGCAGTAGTTCAGAAGGCGTGCGACGAAAAGGGCAAGGAGCTTTCCGCAAGCGAGGTGTTCGACCTCTTCCAGAAGGAATACAGGAATGTTGCAGGCCCTTACAGACTCCGCAATTACAAGGTATATGAAGAAAAGGTTGAGGACGAGGAGCTTTCAAGCGTTAAATTCGAGGGCGCAATTACTTATAAGGACAGCAAGCCTATCAGCATTAAGGGCGAGGGCAGCGGCCCTATAGGCGCTTTCTTCAAGGCGATTCAGGAAATCGGCATAACGGGTTATGAGTTCATCGACTACAGCGAGCACGCAATTGCTGTCGGCTCGGATTCAAAGGCTATCAGCTACATTCACCTTAAGAATCCTGAGGGCAAGGACGTATTCGGAATCGGCGTAAGCCATAACATCAGCTACGCTTCAATGAAGGGTATTATCTGCGCTATTAACCGCGACCAGCCCGACACTTTCCGCGATGACACAATGCCCGGCATTTTCGATATTTGCTAAAGGAGAAGGAATATGAAGAATTTTAATATTACAGTATTAAAGGGCGACGGAATCGGACCTGAAATTGTTGACGAGACAATCAAGGTGCTCGACAAGGCAGGCGAGAAGTTCGGCTTTAAGTTCGACTATAACTATCAGCTCCTTGGCGGTTGCGCTATTGACAAGACAGGTGTTCCTTATCCGCAGGAGACAGCCGACGCGTGCAAGGCGTCTGACGCAGTTCTTCTCGGCGCAGTAGGCGGCCCTGCGTGGGATAATCAGCCCGGTAACAACCGCCCTGAAAAAGGACTTCTTGCAATCCGCGAAGACCTCGGACTTTTTGCAAATCTCCGTCCTGCGAAGATTTTTGCACCGCTTAAGAGCGCTTCTCCGATTAAGGAGGAAATTATCGGCGACGGACTCGATATTCTCATCGTCCGCGAGCTTACGGGCGGCATATATTTCGGCGACCGCGGAACTTATGAGGAAAACGGCGTTGTCGGCGCCTACGATACGGAACGCTATACTTACCCGGAAATAAAACGCATTGTTAAAGCGGGCTTTGAGTACGCTATGAAGCGCGAAAAGAGACTTACCTGCGTTGACAAAGCGAACGTGCTCGACTCCTCGCGTCTGTGGCGCAAGGTTATGGAGGAAACAGCAAAGGATTATCCCGAGGTTGAGGTTTCCTATATGTATGTTGATAACTGCGCTATGCAGCTTGTACGCAATCCTAATCAGTTTGACACGATTGTAACGTCAAATATCTTCGGCGATATTCTCTCTGACGAAGCGTCGATGATTAGCGGCTCAATCGGTATGCTCGCTTCCGCTTCGCTTGCGGAGGGCACCTTCGGACTGTACGAGCCTATTCACGGCTCGGCTCCCGATATTGCAGGACAGGGCAAGGCGAATCCGCTTGCGACAATCCTTTCCGGTGCGATGATGCTTCGCTATACCTTCGGCGAAATCGAAGCTGCCGAAGCGATTGAAAAATCTGTTGACACAGCGCTTACGAAGGCTCGCACACCTGATATTTTTGAGGACGGCTTTAAGGCTGTTACAACCTCGGAGATGGGCGACCTCGTAGCAAGTCTTATATAACAAAAAATCCCTGATGCTTACGCATCGGGGATTTTTCTTTATCTTAAGTTTTTGAAGAACTCTGTCAAAATCTGTTCGCACTCTTTTTCCATAACTCCGCCGATTATTTCGACCTTGTGGTTATAGTTAAGGCGGTTAAAATCTTCCACGGAGCCGAAGGAGCCTGCCTTGGCGTCGTACGCGCCGAAATATACTGTCTTAATCCGCGCGTTTATCGCCGCGCCTGCGCACATCGGGCAGGGCTCGAGCGTAACGTATAAATCGCAGTCAGTTAACCTCCAGCTGTCAAGCAGCTTGCAGGCGTTATCTATCGCCTCAATTTCCGCGTGGAATAGCGCGTTTTTGCCGCTTTCACGGCGGTTTCTGCCCTCGGCAATTATTTCGCCGTTTTTTACTATTACTGCGCCGACGGGAACTTCGCCTTCCGCTCTGCAGAGCTCAGCGAGTTCAAGGGCGCGCCTCATATATCTGTTTTCCATATTTATGATATAGGTACAATCGTTTTGCTTGTAAGATAAATCAGAATTAAAAACGGAACAAACAGTCCCGGCGCGAGCAGCGCAAGCTTAACGAAAAAGTTGATTTTGTACGGTTTCGGTTGCTTGAGCTCCTTTTTCGGCATTAGCTGTTTTGTCGTGAGCAGATAAATGAAGCCCAAAATGCCGGCAACAAGAAACGCAATAATAATTACTGCGCTGACGTATGTCGCCGCCTTCTTGCTCACAGCAAAGGTGACAATATCCTGCGTTACGGAGAGCCCGTTATTCAGCGCGTGAATGAGGATTGCAGGAACTATGCTGTCTGTAACAATAGTTACGTAGCCGAGAATAAGACCGATTGTGAATGCGAAAACAAACTGTATTACATTACCGTGCAGCAGACCGAAAACTATGCTGACTGCAATTACGGCAAAAGCCTTTCCGTGCTTCCTGAGCAATCCGAGCGAGGAGCAGCGCATTGCGAATTCTTCGCATATAGCAGGCGCAATAGCTGTTGAAAAAACGAGCACTACGCAGTCGATAGCGCTGCCCGGCTTCAATGTATCCGGCTTTGTGAGCTCGTAGCCGAACTGCTTAAAGAGCTCTATTATCCCGTTAGTCAGGATATTTGCGCCGTAGCAGACTGCGAGTCCGACGGACACCCATGCGGCAGACTTAAGAAAGCCTGTTTTTTCGCACGGCACGATTGGAGCTACGTAGCGATTTCTCATTATCAGCGCCATAAAAGCGAACGGCACAATAAGCGCTATTACATCTACAATCAGTATGTTTGCCGAGTGCTGATATAAGAATGAAGAATTGAATAATTCGTATTTCCCGGAAAGCTGTACGAACGAAATGCCGACAACCTGGATTATGAGATTTATAATCAGTACAGCGCCGAGCGCAAGTCCTGCGGTGAAAATTTCCTTCTTTTCTTTATCTCTTTCGCGTAGATTATTGTTGTAGTATTGTTGATGCTGAGACTGGTACTGCGGCTGATAATACGTTCCGCTTTGCGGATAGCCGCCGTAATTAAAATTGTTGTT
>CAMPAT010000081.1 GCA_946633275.1 uncultured Clostridia bacterium | reverse complement strand
GATACCTCCGTAAAAATATGATTTCAAATGCGCGGTACGCGCTTTTTTCTGTTTAGCCTTATTATTATAAACAAAAATTTCTTTATTGTCAAGGGGTAAAGAGGATTTAAGGCTTTAATTTTATCTAAAACATCAAAAAAAGCGGTGCGGCGGCACTTTCTTTTATCTGTGCGCACAACAGGATATCCACGGATACAAAGTGCTGCGGCTCTTCGGCTGTGATTTTTGTGCAAACTTACAAAAAAACCGCTTTGCTATTTACATAAGTGCGTTGCGCGTGTTATACTATCTGCTGTATTGCCGCCTGAAACGGTGATATATACAGGAAAGAGTATTGTACAGAAAAAGGAGGCGCACCTTTTCGCGGTGCGGAAAAACTATGAAGAAAAAGCTTTATTCTATGATAACGGCATTTGCCTGCTGCGCGCTGCTGCTCTCAGGCTGTGCCGCAGGCACACCGGCGCAGACCTCTGCGGCAGAGGGTACAAAGTCAGAGCCGCAGGCTTCTTCCGAGGACAACTCATGGCAGAAGGTAAAGGACAGCGGAAAGTTCATCTTAGGCCTTGACGCCACATTCGTACCGATGGGCTATACGGACGAGAACGACAAGATAGTGGGCTTTGACATTGACGTTGCCCAGGCTGTCTGTGACAAACTCGAGATATCCCTCACGCTTGAGCCTATCAACTGGGACACCAAGGAAGAGGATCTTGAGCTGGGAAAGATAGACTGTATATGGAACGGCCTCAGCTACAGCGATTCAAGAGCCGAGGTGATGACGCTCTCCATGCCCTATATGGTGAACGACATGATCTTCGTTGTCAACGATTCCTCCGTTTATCAGTCAGCCGACGAGCTGAGCGGAAAGAACATCGCCGTACAGAACGGCTCCACCGCTCAGGAGATACTTGAAGGCAGCGATATCGGAAAGAACTCCACAGTCACAGCGATAGCCACAAATATCGAAGCTTTGCAGCAGATGGAGCTGGGACTTGTGGACGGCGTTTTCGTAGACTCCGTCGTTGCGAATTATCTTATCACCTCCACGGGTAAGAGCTACCGCGTTCTCCCTGAGACTGTAGGAGAAGAGGAGCAGTATGTCATAGGCTTCAGAAAGTCCGACAAGGCTCTGTGCGCACAGATAGAGGATACTCTGAGAGAGCTGAAAACAGACGGCACGATAGCCGGCATATCCGAAAAGTGGTTCGGCTCCGACATTACGACAATAAAGTAAAAGACACGACCAGAAGCTCCGGCGCGGCGGCAGATGCCGTACCGGAGCTTTTTGCCCTGCGGCTGCAATATTTTTTAAAAAGGTATTGCAAAATATATAAAAAAAAGGTATAATTATATTCCGGTAATATCTCATTACGGAGGAAAGAAAAAATGGCGGATAAAAAAATGGTAAGCGCGATAACCTCTATGGACGAGGATTTCGCGCAGTGGTACACCGATATCGTAAAGAAAGCCGAGCTTATCGAATACACGAGCGTAAAGGGCTGCATGGTGATACGTCCCTACGGCTATGCGATATGGGAGAATATACAGCACATACTTGACGGTATGTTTAAGGAAACAGGCCACGAAAACGTTTGTATGCCTATGTTCATACCCGAAAGCCTTCTGCAAAAGGAAAAGGACCACGTTGAGGGCTTTGCGCCTGAATGCGCCTGGGTTACATACGGCGGAAGCGAAAAGCTTGAGGAGAGGCTCTGCGTTCGCCCGACCTCTGAAACTCTTTTCTGCGAGCATTTTAAAAACATTGTTCACTCACACAGAGACCTCCCGAAGCTCTACAACCAGTGGGTTAGCGTTGTAAGATGGGAAAAGACAACCCGTCCCTTCCTCCGCTCAAGAGAATTTCTCTGGCAGGAGGGACATACTCTCCACGCTACCGCCAAGGAGGCTATTGAGGAAACCGAGAGAATGCTCAACGTTTACACCGAGTTCTGCACAAAATACCTTGCAATGCCCGTAGTTCAGGGACAGAAAACCGAGAGCGACAAGTTTGCGGGAGCAGAGCGCACTTACTGCATTGAGGCGCTTATGCACGACGGAAAAGCTCTCCAGGCGGGCACGAGCCACTACTTCGGCGACGGCTTTGCAAGAGCGTTTGATATTCAGTTTTCAGACAAGGAAAACAAGCTTCAGTATCCCCATCAGACCTCATGGGGTATGACAACCCGCTTAATCGGTGCTATCATTATGACTCACGGCGACGATAACGGACTCGTTCTTCCACCCGCCGTTGCTCCTATTCAGGCAATTGTAATCCCGATTGCTCAGCATAAGGAGGGCGTTCTCGACAAGGCAAACGAGCTCAAGGAAAGGCTCGCAAAGGTCTGCCGTGCTAAGATTGACGACAGCGACAACTCGCCTGGCTGGAAGTTTGCAGAATACGAGATGAAGGGCGTTCCCGTAAGAGTTGAGCTCGGTCCGAAGGATATTGAGAACAATCAATGCGTCGTAGTTACACGTCACAACAGAGAAAAGACAATCGTTTCTCTCGACGAGGTTGAAGGCGTAGTTCTTCAGAAGCTTGAAGAGGTGCGTCAGGGTATTTACAACAAGGCTCTTGAAAACAGAGAGCGCAGAACTTACATCGCTCATAATCTCGACGAAATCACCAATGCGCTCGAAGAAAACGGCGACGGCTTTATTAAGGCTATGTGGTGCGGAGACGAGGAGTGCGAAGACAAGGTTAAGGAAGTTACGGGAGTAGGCTCGCGCTGTATCCCGTTTGAGCAGGAAAACCTCGGCGACAAGTGCGTATGCTGCGGCAAGCCTGCAAAAACAATGCTCTACTGGGGAAAAGCATATTAACGCTCTCCCTTCAGCAGTTTTTTCTGATAAATTCTGCTAACAGGAAACGAAAACAGTTCACTAATAAAAGGAGAAATTATTATGGCAGTATTAGTAACAGGCGGACTTGGCTATATCGGCTCTCACACCTGCGTTGAGCTTATCAACAGCGGAGTTGATATCGTAGTAGTTGATAACCTCTACAACTGTAAGAAATCATCATATGACAGAATTAAGGCGCTCGTCGGCAAAGACTTCCCGTTCTATGAGTGCGACATCAGAGACGCAGAGGGTCTGCAGAAGGTATTTGATAACGAGGATATTGACTCGTGCATTCATTTTGCAGGGCTCAAGGCAGTAGGCGAAAGCTGCGAAAAACCTCTTGAATATTTTGACAATAACGTAACGGGTACTCTCGTTCTGCTTGACGTTATGCGCAAGAACGGTTGCAAGAAGATTGTATTCTCATCATCTGCAACAGTTTACGGTATGAACAATATCTCGCCTCTCACAGAGGATATGCCGGTCGGCGGTGTAACGAACCCTTACGGCAGAACTAAGTACATAATCGAATGTATGCTCAAGGACCTTTACGCAAGCGACAGCGAATGGTCAGTATGTCTTCTCAGATACTTCAATCCCATCGGCGCTCACAAGAGCGGCACAATGGGCGAAGACCCTAACGGAATTCCGAACAACCTTATGCCTTACATCACCCAGGTTGCTATCGGCAAACGCGCTGAGCTCGGCGTATTCGGCAACGACTACGACACTCCTGACGGCACAGGCGTTCGCGATTACATCCACGTTGTTGACCTTGCGCTCGGCCACGTAAAGGCAGTAGACAAGGTTCGTGCTGAAAGCGGATTGTTCATCTACAACCTCGGAACAGGCGTAGGCTATAGCGTACTCGACGTTGTGAAAGCGTTTGAAAAGGCAAGCGGAGTAACAATCCCCTATTCAATCAAGCCGCGCCGTGCAGGCGACATCGCAACCTGCTACAGCGACCCTACAAAAGCTCTCAAGGAGCTCGGCTGGAAGGCAGAGAGAGGACTTGAGGAAATGTGCGAGGATTCATGGCGCTGGCAGTCACAAAATCCAAACGGTTATCCTGATTAATAAAAAAACAAGAAAAAACAACCGCCGAAGCGGTTGTTTTTTCATTTCAGACATCTTATTGCGTTGATTACTGCAATCACCATAACGCCGACGTCGGCGAAGATTGCGAGCCACATATTTGCAATACCGAGCGCTCCGAGGAGAAGACATATACCCTTTACTCCAAGCGCGAAAGTGATGTTTTCATATACAATTCTGAGGCACTTTCGGGAAATCGCGATAGCCTTTGAAATACTTGTCGGATTATCGTCCATAAGTACGATGTCGGCAGCCTCAATTGCGGCGTCCGAGCCGAGAGCGCCCATCGCAATTCCTATATCCGAGCGCGTAAGCACAGGGGCGTCGTTAATACCGTCGCCTACGAAAGCGACAACGCCGTTTTCGCCGTCAAGAAGCTTCTCCACAATTGCGACCTTATCCGACGGGAGCAGCTCGCTGTACACCTCGTCAACGCCGATTTCCTGCGCTACGCTATCTGCCGCAGCTTTTCTGTCACCCGTGAGCATAACCGTTTTTTCAACGCCGTTTTCACGGAGCTTTTTAATAGCTTCTCCTGCTGTTTCCTTAACTCTGTCGCTTATTATCACCAAGCCTGCGAAAACGCCGTCAGCAGCAACATACACTACCGTGCCTGCGCTATCAGAGCTGACATATTCCACGCCCTCGCGTTTCATCAGCTTGCTGTTTCCGACTACAACTCTCTTTCCGTCGACAAGCGCAGTCACGCCGTGTCCGCTGATTTCGTTAACGTCCTTGACGCGTGACAAATCCGGTGTTCCGTACGCATTCCTTAAGCTCGTGCTAATAGGGTGCGAAGAATACGCCTCGGCGTGCGAAGCCAGCATTAAAACTGTTTCCTCGCTGAAACCGTTTTGCGGAATAATTTCATTGACCTCAAAAACACCCTTCGTCATCGTGCCCGTCTTGTCGAACACGACGCATTTTGTCTTTGAAAGCTGCTCAAGATACGCTGAGCCTTTGACGAGTATTCCCTCTTTGCTCGCTCTTCCGATACCGCCGAAGAACGACAGCGGAACGCTGATAACCAGCGCACAAGGGCAGCTGACG
>CAMPAT010000080.1 GCA_946633275.1 uncultured Clostridia bacterium | reverse complement strand
TGAACCTTGAGCTGAAGGTCGCTTGCGACCTTGTTCTCGTAACCTGAAAAAGTATGCGCAACATACCATTTTGCTTCTTCCATAAAGAGCCTCCCTGTTATTATTCGGCTGCCTTTGTGGTGTCGTCTGTAGTTGCAGCTGTGGTATCCTGTTCTGTGTTCTCTTCAAGAGCCTCAGCGGTGGTCTGCTCAGTCGTTGATTCTGATGCAGATGTTCTCTCTGCTGCCTTGTTCTTGGTGAATTTCATAATTCCTGCAAGACCCTGGTCAATACCAAAGATGATTACACCTACGATGAGAATTACGACGAGTACTACAAGAGTGTTCTTGAAAACTTCCTTAGCTCCGGGCCATACGACCTTTTTGCCTTCGCTTCTTACACTCTTGAAAAATGCTGCCATTGACTTGAAGGGATTTTTACGAGCCTTTTTATCAGACTTCTTGTCAGACTTTTTAGCTGACTTCTTGTTCTTCTTATCTTCAGCCATTTTTTCCTCCGATTACTTCGTCTCTCTGTGAAGAGTGTGTTTCTTGCAGAAAGGACAGTACTTGTTCATTTCAAGTCTGTCGGGTGTGTTTTTCTTGTTTTTCATTGTGTTGTAGTTGCGTTGTTTGCATTCAGTGCAAGCTAAAGTGATTTTAACTCTCATTAATCAGCACCTCCTATGTTATTTCGATGAAAATCTCCCTCGCCGTGGCAGAGGATACAACGCATATCCGCTGTCATACCAAAAGGGCAAAAAAATAAAACCCAAAACGAGGTAAGGCAATAATACCACAATTGGTATAATAAGTCAAGATTTTTTTAATTTGTAATTTTGTTTTATTTATATATAACAAACCAAAGGTAAAAATTTCTTGCTTTTTCGGCAGAATTATATTAGTATTGTAGAGAACGTTTTAATTTTGAGGGAATTTATGAATGTTGTTATAATCGGCGGCGGCGCTTCAGGCATAGCGTGCGCTGTAAGGATAAAACAGAATAATCCCGACCTTGAGGTTACCGTGCTTGAACATCTCGACGAGGCGTGTAAGAAAATTCACGCAACGGGCAACGGAAGGTGTAATATAACGAATAAAAACGCCGCAGGATTTGACACGACGAAGGAATTTTTCGAGTCGCTCGGACTTGTGCTCAGGGAGAGCGGAGAGGGCAGGATGTACCCTTATTCAAATCAGGCGCAAAGCGTTGTGACAGTTATGCTTTCAGCTTGTGAGCAGCTCGGCGTTGATATCGTCACTTCGTGTAATGTCAGCAGGGTTGAAAAGCTCGGAGGACAGTTCAACATTTTTACGGATAAGGGCGTCTTTACTTCCGATTATCTTGTGCTTGCGACGGGCGGAATGGCGCAGAGCGCACTCGGCTCCGACGGTAGCGGATATGCACTTGCCGAGGCTTTCGGCCACAGCGTTACTGAGCTTTCTCCTGCGCTTGTTCAGCTGAAATCCTCGAGCAAAAACTGCAGAGTTCTCAAGGGTGTGCGCGCAAAGTGTACGGTTAAAATTGAGACTAACGGCGACATAATTGCAGAGGACTACGGCGAGCTTCTCTTTACCGAATACGGAATTTCGGGAATAGTGACTATGAATCTCTCGCAGCATATCAGCGACAAGCGGCTTAAAAGCGGCGAGGACAGATGTCACGCAATTATAGACTTCGTTCCATCTATGAGCGAAAGGGAACTTATTGTACACTACAACAGCTTCGGCTGCTTTGACGGAATTCTTCCGCACAAGCTCTGCGTTGTGCTTCAGCGCCAGACGGATGGAGACGGCGCAAAAACGGCTAAGTACATAAAGAACTGGAAGCTCATTATCACGGGCACAAAGGGCTATGATTACGCTCAGATTACGAAGGGCGGAGTACCGCTCAGCGAGCTTAAGGACGCGAACGAGTCAAAGCTCTGCGACGGTCTGTTCATAGTCGGCGAGCTTACGGACAATCAGTTTGAATGCGGCGGCTTTAACCTCGATTACGCTTTCAACAGCGGTATCGCCGCGGCTGATAAGATTTCCTCATTTTAGGATATAGCTATGATTAGAATTAACGAGATAAAATTATCGCTTGATGACAGCGAAGAGCTTTTGCGCACAAAGGCGGCAAAGGCTCTTAAAATTAATGAAAAGTATATAAAATCGCTTACGATTTTTAAGAAAAGCGTTGACGCCCGGCGTAAGGATAACGTCCATTTTACTTACAGCGTTGACGTTGAAATTGCGCTTGACGAGTCGCAGATTGTAAGCAAAGCAAAGTCGAACAAGGTTCAGCTTGTTAAGCCTTACAGATACGAAATTCCTGTAAACAACAGGAATTCGCAGTTCAGACCTATAGTTGTCGGCTTCGGTCCTGCAGGTATGCTCGCAGGAATTGTTCTTGCCGAGGCAGGACTGCGCCCGATTATCCTTGAACGCGGAAAAGACATTGACGCGCGACAGAAGGATGTCAGCGAATTCTGGACTAAGGCGAAGCTTGACGAGGAGTCAAACGTGCAGTTCGGCGAGGGCGGCGCAGGTACCTTCTCCGACGGTAAGCTCACGACGGGAATAAAAAGTCCGTTTATCCGCAAGGTGCTTGACGAGCTTTATGAAGCGGGCGCGCCTGAGGAAATCCTTTATTCGTCAAAGCCGCATATCGGCACGGACAGGCTTGCTGTAGTAGTTAAGAATATACGCAAAAAAATTGAGCGTCTCGGCGGTGAAGTCCGCCTTGAAAGCAAACTCGAAAAGCTGCTTGTCGCAAACGGATTTGTGCACGGCGTAAGGTATGTTCACCACGGCGAGAGTGTTGATATAGAGACGGACAGCGTCATTATGGCAATAGGTCACAGCGCGCGCGATACGGTTGAAATGCTCTATAATATGGGCGTTGAAATCATACAAAAGCCGTTTTCAGTAGGCGCAAGAATTGAACATCCGCAGAGCCTTATCAATAAGGCGCAGTACGGCAAATTTGCCGACCATCCGAAGCTCGGCGCGGCTGATTACAAGCTTTCATGCCACGGTTTGCACGAAAGGGGAGCGTACACATTTTGTATGTGCCCCGGCGGTACTGTTGTTGCAGCGGCAAGCGAAAAAGAGGGTGTTATCGTAAACGGTATGAGCTCGCTTGCACGCGACGGCGAGAACGCAAATTCCGCGCTCCTCGTCGGCATTGAGCCGAAGGATTTTCCGAGCGAACATCCGCTTGCAGGAATATACTATCAGCGTGAAATTGAGCACAGGGCATATGAGCTCGCAGGCGGCGGATACAAAGCTCCTGCGCAGCTTGTCGGCGACTTTCTGCAAAATAAAAAAAGCACCGCCCTCGGCGATGTTGAGCCGACTTATCCTGTCGGTGTGACGCTCACAAATCTCGACGAGTGCCTGCCTGAAAAGGTTTCACATACTATGAAAAGCGCAATCGTTGAGATGGATAAAAAGTTAAACGGATTTAATCTGTATGACGCAGTTCTGACTGCTCCCGAAACGCGCTCGTCAAGCTCCGTGCGCATTGTGCGCGACGAGTTTTTGCAATGCAACATCAGCGGCGTTTACCCCTGTGGCGAGGGCGCAGGATACGCAGGCGGAATAGTCTCCGCCGCGGTTGACGGAATTAAGTGCGCTCACGCAGTTTTGACAGACGAGCATTAAAATAGCAGGTCACATTGAAGTGACCTGCTTTAATTATTCTGCTTCGCTTTTTTTGAGCTGCTTTTGCAGCACGTTGATTATTCTTACGATTACTGTTGAAAGCACGAGGTTTACTGCAAGCTCAACGAGGAAATTGAGTCCTACAAAGCTTGTTAGCATAAACTTTCCTGCGCTTTCCACTCCTGCGGCTGCTGCCCATTCGTTGATAGTCGGCAGGAAGAATACTACGCAGCCGAGAAGGAAAATTCCCGTGTTTACTACAGGTGCCGTAACGCCTGCCGTGATTACTGCAGCGAGTTTGCTTTTCTTTTCAACAGCCTTGAATACTGCTGCCGCCGCAAGACCTGCGAGCGCGCCCTTGAGCAGTACTGTGATTACTGTGCCTGCAGGGCTGATTGCGAGGAACGGCGTTGCGTCGCCGGAGATAAGAACTGCAATTCCGAATGCGAGTCCGAGTACTGCCCCTGCTCCGAGACCGTAAAGAGCTGCGCCGATGATAATCGGTGCGAGCGTGAGCGTAATGCTGAATACGCCGAATTTGATTGCAGCGCTTGTGAGCTGCAGCACGACCACAATCGCAATGAACAGTCCGATACCTGCGATTTTTCTTGTGTTTTGTTTCATATTTAGTTTTCCTTTCTGCTACTGTTCCAGACTGCGTCTGTCAAACACAAAACAGGGCGGTCCGAGGGAGTTTATTTCCCTCTGCGGATACAATGCGCCTTTATTATACACCGTTTCGCCGGTATGTCAAGATAATTGTAATAAATTTGAGACTTGAATTATATTTAATAATATAGTAATATAACAATGTATAACTATATTGTTTATGGAGGAAAATTATGAGTAGTTATAAGCTTACGGGCAAGGAATCGCTCGGCGTTGAATTCGGTTCGACGCGAATCAAGGCTGTGCTCGTTGATGAAAACTGCAACCCTGTTGCTTCAGGCAGCTACACTTGGGAAAATAAATTTGAAAACGGCGTTTGGACTTATCCGCTTTCTCAGGTATGGGAAGGCCTGCAGGCTGCGTATGCAGAGCTTCATCTTGAAGTTTTTGAGAAAACAGGCGAGTACATAACCGAGCTTTCGTCAGTCGGCATTTCCGCTATGATGCACGGCTATCTTCCGTTTGATAAGAACGGCAAGCAGCTCGCCGAGTTCAGAACGTGGCGCAATACGATTACTGCCGACGCCGCTGCGGAGCTTACTAAGCTGTTTGATTTTAACATCCCTCAGAGATGGAGTATCGCTCATCTTTATCAGGCTATTCTCAACGGCGAGGAGCATGTGAACGATATCTCAATGCTCACTACTCTTGCAGGATACGTTCATTACAAGCTTTGCGGAGAGAACGTTCTCGGCGTGGGCG
>CAMPAT010000079.1 GCA_946633275.1 uncultured Clostridia bacterium | reverse complement strand
GCCAGCCGTACTCCGCGGTATAACGCTCCACGCTGATGAGCGTGCCGTCGTCGCTGAGGTGCTTAACTGCCGCTGAGGCAAAATCGAGAAATGCGTCTTTATACGTATCCTCCCTGTCGTCTCTGTAACCCACAAAATTAAGCCCTTGCGTTTTAAGCTCGCAAGCGTCAAGAAGCGAGCGGAACGAAGTAACGCAGTCAAATTTTCTGCCGAGGTCGAGTTCAAACACATCGCTGCACACGAACTCAGCATTAGTAACGCCGAGTCTTTCTGCAAGTTCCTTAGCGTTATTAATCGCGCTCTCATTAATATCAATTCCTACGAACTGCTTGTCCGGAAACTGCTTTGCCATAAAGCAGGTAACAATACCGCAGTCGCAGCAGAGGTCAAGAACAGCGCTGCCGAAAAGCTCCGAATTATCAATAACCAGATTTCCGATATGCCTGAACACGCCGCCGTCAAACGCAGCCGACACGTAAATTGAGCCGTCAAGCGACCTGTTCTTAAGCTCATAAAAATGTGAGTTGTCAACAGGCGCGCCCTCGCCGCGCGAATTAAGCTCATACGCCATATCCTGGGCATACTGCTTATCGGTCTTATATGCAAGCCCGGCGATAAAGTCATTCGCGTTCTTGATATACTTAAGACCGACTTCCTTCATATACTCTTCAACCTGTTCGTAAGCAATCATATTTTTTCTCCCGAAATTTATTTCAGAAGCATTATAACATAAAAAAACAAACAGCGCAATTGATTTGTAATATAAATAGTGGTATAATGCTTAGCGGTGATAATGTGGAAAAGAAAAATAAAACTCTCACAAGACAAAAAGTGCTGATGTATGTTCTGTTTTTCCTGACCTTTGGAATTATGATGGCAGTCGGAACGTACAGAGACCTTGAAATCGACAAGGCGCTCTTCAATTATCAAAGCTCGTTTGCGCTGTTTTTCGAGAACTACGGAATGCTTCCGTACAGCGCGCTGAAGCTGTTTGCGTTTTGCGTACTGATAGTATCATATCACAAGGTTGACGACGCGCTCGACATCGCGCAGTCGTTCCTGCCGTTCATAAATAAACTGCGGGAAATACAGCTTTTTAAAAAAGCGGCATTTATTATACATCATATTATATATGCAGGCTTCATTTACGAAGCGTTTATCGGAAGCGACGAGCTTTTAAACGCGCTGATGCTGCCGACTGCAGGCGGAAACCTCCAGGACGTTATGACAGAGCACGGCTCGCCCAAATTCTTTGCAGTTTTACTGTGGACAATACTACGGATTGCAGGAGTTACGGTAGCTTTACTGCTCCTTCGCAGGGTTGATAAGGAGAAGCTCAAAGCGCTCGAATTTATGGCGGTTACAGGACTGATAATGTACGAGGGAATGGAGATAATTCTCGTGATTAAAGACCATTTTCACCGCGTAAGATTCAGAGAGATGGTGGCGTACTCGCACGCGCTGATTAACGAGTACGGCATGTCATACAGAGGAGAGGCGGATATGCCTAAGGAATGGGTGCAGAGCACCGACTTTTACGCATATACTCCGTGGTACAAGGTCGGAAACGACTACGGCGTTTACAGCGAGTCAAACTCCTTCCCGTCAGGACATACTGCAGCAGGCGCCCTCATTATGCTCCTGCCTATGCTGTCGAGCAAAACAAAAAAGGCGGAAAAGCTCTTTCTCCCTTCATTTTTATTCAGCTTTGCGTACCTCATAACGCTCGGAATAACGAGGCTGATAAGAGGCGCTCACTATATGACGGATATTGCCGCCGCGGCAATAATAATGTTCACCTTGCTTCTTGTAATTATGTTCATACTAAACGGCATTGAGCGTTATTCTCAGAAAAAACTCAGAAGGATTTACAGACGAAGAGAACGGGATAAGCAAAGGCAGATAAGAGAGGTTAATGATGACTAAATACTTAGTGCTCTTTCTGATAATCGTTGCTATTGCGCTGATTGCGTACTGGATGGGAGCGAGATCAGAAAAAGGAAAAAACGATACGATGCCTGTAACTCCCGATACAACAATACACGATATTCTCAGCTACGACGAGGACGTCTCCGCAGAGCTGGAAAGGCTCGGGCTGCATTGCAGCGGCTGTCCGTCTGCCGTGAGCGAAACGCTCGAGCAGGCTTGCACGGTACATAACATAACGCTTGACGAAGCGCTATTGAAGCTGAACGATTTTATTAACGAAAAAGAGAAAAATAATGGTAATCAAGGTATATAAAAACGGCTGTCCGGAGGAAGCGATGTTCATCCGCCGGACAGTCTTCGTTGACGAGCAGAAATTCGTTGACGAATTCGACGAAACGGACAAAACGGCAACGCATTTCGTAATGTTCGACGGCAACAAGCCCGTCGGCTGTGCGAGAGCCTTCTTCGACGAAAGCGAGAACGCTTACCACATCGGCAGGGTCGCAATACTCAAGGAATACAGAGGGTGCCGTCTCGGCGAAGAGATAATGCTCTTTGCCGAAAATGAGCTTAAGAAAGACGGCGCAGACAGAGTAACGCTCTCCGCGCAGGTGCGCGCAAGCGGATTTTACAAGGCGATAGGCTACACGCCCTACGGCGAAGAATACTACGACCAGTACTGTCCTCACATCGCAATGGAAAAAAAGTTAATTTAGTTAAAGCAGCTTTCATAAGGAATTATGAAAGCTGTTTTGATTCTCATATGTCAGACTTTGTTAAAATAGTATCACTTGCCTAAGGTGCAATATTATGCTATAATAATTAATTGTTGAATAATTTAAAACTATTATTGAAAAGGGAGAGACTCTAATGGGTGTTAGAAAAACATTTAGAAGAGGCGTTCATCCTAAGGGCGGAAAAGAATTCTCGGCAAACGTGCCGATAAGAAATATCGACGCCGAGGATGTGATGGTATATCCCCTGTCGCAGCACATCGGCGCTCCTGCGAAGGCTCTCGTCCAGAAGGGCGACAGAGTTCTTAAAGGACAGATGATTGCAGAAGCAGGCGGATTCATTTCCGTGCCGATTTACTCATCGGTTTCGGGTACGGTAAAGGGTATTGAAAAGCGCCTTGTTGTAAGCGGCGCGCGGGTCGACAGCATTGTTGTTGAAAACGACGGCGAGTACGAAACGACAGAAAATTTTGGATACGAAAACGATGTTGACGCAATGACCGCAGACGAAGTTGTAGGTATCATCAAAAACGCCGGTATCGTAGGTCTCGGCGGAGCAGGCTTCCCGACGGGAGTCAAGGTATCGCCGAAGAACGCGGAGGATATCGACTATCTTATCATCAACGGCGCAGAATGCGAGCCTTATCTCACATCTGACTACCGTCTTATGATGGAGAGACCCGAGGAGATTATCCGCGGTATCCAGGCTCTGCTCAAGGTGCTGCCGAAGGCGCACGCAATAATCGGCATTGAGGATAACAAGACAGACGCGCTCGACATTATGGAGCGTATGGCGCGTATTGACGACAGAATCGACACCTGCAAGCTCAAAACAAAGTATCCGCAGGGCGGCGAGCGTCAGCTTATTTACGCGATAACAGGCAGAAAAATTAATTCAAAAATGCTCCCTGCCGACAAAGGCGTTGTAGTTGTAAATACTGCAAGCTGCTACGCGATTTACGAAGCGGTTTACAGAAATATGCCGCTCATACATAAAGTTATGACCATTACGGGCGACGCAGTAAACGAGCCTCAGAACGTCGACGTTCCGCTCGGTATCAGCCACAGCTATCTGCTCGAGAAGTGCGGCGGCGCAAAGGACAGCGTTGTTAAATTCATCTCAGGCGGTCCTATGATGGGTATGGCTATGAGCACGCTCGACGTGCCCGTTATCAAGACATCCTCTTCAATCCTCGCTATGGGCGAGGACGACGTTGAAAAGGCGGCAAAAATCGAGACCGCCTGCATTCACTGCGGCCGCTGCGTTGCAGTTTGTCCGCAGACGCTCGTACCCCAGATGATGGGCAAGAGCATTAAAGCAAACGACGTTGAACGTTTTGAAAAAATCGGCGGTATGGAATGTATCGAATGCGGCTGCTGCTCATTCGTATGTCCTGCAAAAATCCCGCTCACTCAGATGTTCAAGCTCGGAAAAGCGCAGCTGCGTGAAGCTGCTGCTAAGAAGAAGTAAAGGAGGGGAAAATTTTGTATAACGTATCAGTATCCCCTCACGTCAGGGCGAAAACTTCCACTAAATCCGTAATGCGCGACGTTGCGATTGCGCTCATTCCGACTCTTGGAGTAGGCGTATGGCAGTTCGGATTAAAAGCACTTATGCTTATTGCAGTATGCGTAGTAAGCGCGGTCGCAAGCGAAGCATTATTTGAGCTCGCTACTAAGAGAAATGTAACCGTCTTCGATTACAGCGCAGTAGTAACGGGACTCATCCTTGCAGTCAATCTTCCTCCGACAGCTACTTGGTGGATGGCTGTGCTCGGAAGCGCATTTGCTATCATCCCCGTTAAGCTTCTCTTCGGCGGACTCGGACAGAACTTTATGAACCCTGCCCTCGCAGGCCGCTGCTTCCTTATGATTTCCTTCACGGGAAGGATGACGGACTTTGCAGTCGACGGCGTATCAGGCGCGACTCCGCTCGCCGTACTCAAGGACGGCTCAGAGGTTGACCTGATGAGCCTCTTCATCGGTACTCACCCGGGCTGTATCGGCGAGATTTCCGCAGTCGCAATACTTATCGGATTTATTTATCTTGTGGCACGCAAGGTTATTACTCCTTCTATCCCGTGCACTTATGTGCTCTCAACAATAGTATTTATCACAATAATCAGACTTATATCGGGCGACGGCGTCACCGTTAACTATCTTCTCGGCGAAGCTATGTCAGGCGGTCTGCTCGTCGGCGCAGTATTTATGGCTACCGACTATGCAACAAGCCCGATTACTCAGCGCGGCAAGGTAATTTTCGGTCTTATCCTCGGTCTGCTTACGGCGTTGTTCAGGACGCTCGGTTCTACTGCCGAGGGCGTATCGTACGCAATCATAATCGGCAACCTTATC
>CAMPAT010000078.1 GCA_946633275.1 uncultured Clostridia bacterium | reverse complement strand
CCAGAAATACTTATTCTTGGCAACCTCTTTAAGAGCGTCCATAAATCTGATTTGGATTGTGTGTGTTTTCGCCTGGACAATCTTTTCCTGCGTATTGGCATAAACGACAATTGTCAGCGCTATACCGATTACTGCATAGATGGGATAAGCAATCCTGTAAACCATAATATCGGACTGGTCTGTCTTGACAATCTGCGCGATAAGCGGATTTACAAAATTCATTATTGACGGAGCGAGAGAATAAACGACTGCTTTTACAGCGAGCACGTCGGTTCTCTCCTGCGTATTCGGAGAAAGCACGTGAATAAGGTTCTCATACGCGTCTCTGAAGAAATTAAAGAAGAAATGAAGCGCAAGGTTACAGATGAACACAACTACCAGCTTAATCCAATAGCCTTTTTCATAGCCGAGCGTACTTCCCGGGAACATACTGTACATCATTTCATACGGGAACCACACATAAATCAGCGCAATAATCGCCGTTGGAATACCCATAGACAGCAGGTACGGTCGGTATTTGCCGCCCTTGCCTCGCGTATTATCGACCATATTTGCCCTGACTGCAGTCAGCGGCACGTTCAAAATGGTTGCGATAAGATAGATTATGTACGAATGTGACGGACTGACGCCGATTGCTGTACTTACAATGATATTGGTGGTACTTACAATAAGCGTAGAGCCGAGCTGAATAATAAAGTAAGCTCCGATTCCGCCGAAAGCGTATGCTCCGATTTCACGGAAGGTCATATACTTGCCTTTTGGCGGTACTCTCCAGTAGCTTCTGACATCTTTTACCGTCTTAGTGACGGTACCCTTGATATCTTT
The DNA here is from genome assembly GCA_946633275.1 of uncultured Clostridia bacterium. Lineage (GTDB taxonomy): Bacteria > Bacillota > Clostridia > Oscillospirales > Acutalibacteraceae > Eubacterium_R. The sequence goes on along the minus strand of CAMPAT010000078.1, from coordinate 4,199 downwards.
CATAAATTCACTCCCCAAATATTCATAGTTCCATTATACTTTTAATATTAAAATTAGTCAACACAAAACAAAAAAAGCCGTGACTATAATCACGACTTTTTGTCAAAAAATGTAATATACTACTCGTCTGAATTCTTGCCGCCGAGCTTTTTCTCTGCTTCGGCAAGCTTCTTCGCTTTCCTATCTTCTCTTACAGACCAGTTAAGATACCAGAGATAGATGAGATATGCTACGCAGGCAACGGCAAATATCGCAACAATGATATTGACTGCGGTCTTTACCTTATTTGCCTTCTGCTGAGCGGCAAAGAGGAAGCCTATTGTAACCTGAGTGCCCTCGCCGACATTATACTTTGCGCCGTCGATTATATTGTTCTGGTCCTTAAGGTCGGCGCGCTTTGATTCGGCAAATTCTTTATCGGTGATATATACTCCGTTTTCAAGGTAAACCTTTTCCTTCTTATCCTTATCCTTGAAATAATAAGTTTTATAAGCGTTAATCGGCTCGTCCTTTTCCTTGTCGTAATCCTTATTCTCCTCAATGTAGAAAGTGATTACTTCGTCGGAATCAGGTACCTTGTACTCGATTGATTCGGGCATAAGCGCGATTGAAACTTTAGTATAAAACGACTGGTTCACGCTGAACAGTACTGCGAATAATATTCCGAGTAAAAGCAGAGCACCGAGGATTATGCCTGTAATAAGCGCTCTTTTTTTCTGAGTTTGTGTCATTTTAAAATGCTCCTGAATTATTTTTTCTTTTTGTCCTTGCGGGCTTCAAGCTTAGCCTTAGCTTCCGCTACGATTCTTTCCTGCTCTTCGGCAGCCTTCTTCTCAGCTTCCTTCTGAGCCTTTTCGCGTTCGATAGCCTTAAGGCGTTCCTTCTCTTCCTTCTCCGCCTTCTTAGCAAGGCGCTCTTCCTCAAGCTCTTCGTGCGACTTGGCAGGAGCTTTTGCAACAAGCAAGTTGAGCACAAGCGCGGCTACAAGAAGCGCAAGAGCCACAAAATAGCCCCACATAACGCCGCCGCTGATATTATAAAGCGGAATGTTGCCGAAGTTCACGGCAGTTTCTGCTCCGGCAGCGTTAACGCCGAGCTTAAACATAACGCCGGAAACTACTGCGCAAGCAATACTGAGCACATCAAAAACAACCATAAGCTTAGATTTCGGGTGCTTATTGGTAAACAGAATCATAAAGAAAGCTATTACAATAAACAATGCGCACAGGAGCATAAACAGCACAGCAAGCATTGAATAGCTGAGAACTCCGCTGCCGCCCTCGTAGCTCATATTAGTAAAGAACAAATCCATATTGCCGAAAAATGCGCCGAACAGGTCAATAAGCGACTTGCCGTCGGTAAAAATACCGAGCATATCTATTCCGACGCTTTCAGCATCACTCTTAAGTGCAAACCATGGCAGAATAAATCCGAGCGCAGGTAAAAACGATACAATAATACGGACAATTCTGAGTTTTGTGCCCCATACTGAATACTTAAACATATTCATAGTTCTGTGGAACGAAAGCGACTTCTGCTCCGCTTTTACAGCGTCTTCTTCAAGCCGCGCCTCCCAGTTAAAGTTCGGAATTGACACTCCGCATTCCTTGCACTCTGCTTTAACATCGTACCAGCGAAGCCTTCTTCCGCAATTAGGACATGTACTTGCCATAGCGACACCCCTTTAAGCATTATTCAAATTACATTTTATCCTCTTTTGAGCCGATTGTCAACAATAAATGTTATTAATGTTTAATTATCTATTTCGCGCAAAAAAAGTATTGATTTAATTATAGTACTATGATAATATATTATTGTTAATATTCGGACAAACTGCGTTTGCCCGATGCAGAAAAGAGGGAAAAGTTTTGGCGGAATCTGTAGTTAATGACACAATTACTACCGAAGAAGAGCTCGACAAGCTCGCCTATACCAAAAAGAATTATCTTACTCCGAAGGAAATTGCGGCGTATGTTCTCGTAAACTTCGGACAGAAGAACTTAGGTCAGTTCACTTCTGCGTTTAAGGAATTCTTCATGATTCAGTTCCTTAAGCTGAACACAACGGCTTATGCGAACATAAATCTTTTTGCTTCGGTTTACGACGCTGTCGACGATACAATCTCAGGTCTTATTATCGACAGAACGCGTACACGATGGGGACGTGTAAGACCGTTCTTCATTGTACCGCTGCCGTTATGGTTAATCGGCGGATATATGATGTTTACCGTTCCGAGCGGACATCTCAGCTCCGGATTTAAGGTTGCGTGGGCGTCTATCGCGATTGTAATTTACGGTCTCGGTATGAGTTACTTCGGTGCGTGGGGTCTGATGATTTACAACATCACACCTAACACGAACGAGAGAAACAATCTTATTACGATTACTAAATTTTTCGAGCTTTTCGGCGTATGGCTTCCGTCGCTCGTTCCTGTGCTTGTTACTCTCCTCCCGAAAGTCAGCCCTAAATTTACGATGGTAGGCATTTACAGCGGTTTCGCTTACTTCATGCTTATTCTCGCGGCTGTATTCTCGGTATTCGGCTTCTTCAATATGCGCGAAAGAGTTCCGCTTATGAGCCGTGAGGAAATGAATGAGACTTCTGTTCTCGAATCTATCAAGAACATTTTCTCAAACAAGCCGCTTCTCGTTACAATCCTTGCTGAGTTCTTCAACAACTTCAAGGCTGTCGGCGGTTCTTCAGAGCAGTACTTCTGGCTTAACAACACAGGTTCTCTTATGAACCAGACAATCTGCGGTCTCTTCACAGGAATACCGAACTATGTAATGGTTCCGATTGCCGCAAAGATGGTTAAGAAGCTCGGCGCAAGGCTCACAGCTATCATCGCCGGCGTATTCGGTTTCGTAGCTTATATGGGACTTTTCTTCGCAGGCTATCACCCCTTCGGTCAGACGTTTGAGCACCACAAGATTGCAAACCTCGTATTCGTAATCGTAGGTCTTACAATCTGCGGTCTGCCGAACAAGATTATTCAGGTTGCTAACCCGATTCTTACTGCAGAGGCTCTCGACTGGATGGAGTGGAAGCACGGTATGAGAAACGAAGCGCTCGTTACTACCGTACAGGGATATTTCATCAAGCTCGCTACTTCAGTAACAGGCTGGCTCTCAGGTATGGTACTTACCTGGATTAACTATGTACCGCTTACCGACTCGCTCGGTAACGCCATCCCTCAGACCGACCCGAAGATGCTCAGCGGCATCTGGGCAGTATTCTGCATTCTCCCTGCACTTGCAAGAGGACTTTACGGCGTATCGTTCATCCTCTATCCTATCCACGGCAAACTCCAGCAGGAAATGGTTGTTGAGCTCGCAGAAATCCGCGCTAACAGACTTCACGAGCAGGAAGCAATCAACGCTTCGCAGGAAAACGCCGGCGAGATTGAAGAATAATTACATAACTTAGTTCAGGAAAGGCGGCTGGGCACGGTCGCCTTTTATCAAATAAATACATACGGAAGTGATTATATGACATACATATTACTTATCGCTGCAGCAATCGGCTTGCTGTCGCTCGGATTTGCGCTGTACACAGCATTCTCAATCAACAAAAAAGACGCAGGCAACGAGCGTATGCGCGAAATTGCAGGCAACATTGAAGACGGTGCAAAAGCATTCTTATACTCAGAATACAGAATACTCGTATTCTTCGTAATTGCTCTTGCAATACTCATCACAATTCTCATCAATTTTCAGACTGCGGTCTGCTTCTTACTCGGCGCTCTGTTCTCAACGCTTGCAGGCTATTTCGGAATGACTGTTGCTACAAGAGCGAACGTAAGAACTGCAAAAGCAGCTGAATCAAGCGGACTCTCGGGAGCGCTCAAGATTGCTTTTTCCGGCGGCGCTGTTATGGGACTTTCCGTCGTAGGTCTCGGCGTTATAGGTATTGCTTCAATCTTCTTTATTGTAAGCAAGACTACATCGCTCGTAACTGACGCTTCTATGCTCAACATTCTCACAGGTTTCAGCCTCGGCGCGTCATCTATCGCTCTGTTTGCGCGTGTTGGCGGCGGTATCTATACTAAAGCTGCTGACGTTGGAGCTGACCTCGTAGGCAAAGTTGAAGCAGGCATTCCGGAGGACGACCCGCGTAACCCTGCTACTATTGCAGACAACGTAGGCGACAACGTTGGCGACGTTGCAGGTATGGGCGCAGACCTCTTCGAGTCATACGTC